>NZ_BCBP01000015.1:0-199758 GCF_001753955.1 Pseudomonas sp. NBRC 111139 | reverse complement strand
TAGGCCGGGTGCGGCACACGGGCGTAAGGCATGCCGAACACGTAGTCCATTTCCTCGGTGCTCATGGGGATGGGTGGCGGGTTGAACCACACATCCACTTCGCCGTGCTTCTGCACCAGCGCGCGAGCGTTGCCTGGGTTGGTCTCCAGGTGCAGCACGCGGTTGGCATGGGCATAGAGCACCGGGTCGTTACGCACCTTTTCGAACGATGGCAGACGGATCACCGACTTTTCCCGGGTCACGGCCGGGCTGTCGAGAATCTGCACCACCTTGGCTTCGTTCGGGTCTTCCTGGTCGCCCTTGGCCTGTTCGATGGCGCAGGCCTGGGTGTCCTGGGTGTTCACGTACGGGTTGATGATCTTGTCGACGCGCCCTGGGCGGTCGATACGGGTGGAGTCGATCTCGTACCAGCCCTGCGGGGTATCGCGGCGCACGAAGGCGGTGCCGCGCACGTCGGTGATGGTCTCGATCTTCTCACCGTTGGACAGGCGCTGGGCCACCTCGACCACCGCACGCTCGGCGTTGCCGAACAGCAGGATGTCCGCGCTGGCGTCGATCAGGATCGAGTGACGAACCTTGTCCTGCCAGTAGTCGTAGTGGGCGATGCGACGCAGCGAAGCCTCGATGCCGCCGAGCACGATCGGCACATGCTTGTAGGCCTCCTTGCAGCGCTGGCTGTACACCAGGCTGGCACGGTCCGGACGGCTGCCGGCCAGACCACCCGGGGTGTAGGCATCGTCGGAACGGATCTTCTTGTCCGCGGTGTAGCGGTTGATCATCGAGTCCATGTTACCGGCGGCCACGCCGAAGAACAGGTTCGGTTCGCCGAGCTTCATGAAGTCGTCTTTCGACTGCCAGTTCGGCTGGGCGATGATGCCCACGCGGAAGCCCTGGGCCTCCAGCAGACGGCCAATGATGGCCATGCCGAACGACGGATGGTCGACGTAGGCATCACCGGTCACGATGATGATGTCGCAGGAATCCCAGCCGAGCAGATCCATCTCCTCCCTGCTCATTGGCAGGAAAGGTGCTGGCCCGAAGCATTCGGCCCAGTACTTGGGATAGTCGTAGAGTGGTTTGGCTGCTTGCATGTCAGTGACCGGTTCTGGTGTGCAGGGAAATCGCGGGCGCGGAATATAGCACAAATTTTGACCAAATCCGACTGGATTCGTGGGGATTGGTGGGCGGGTCGACGGTTGGGGGATGGACGTGGCAGGTGGTTGGCTTGAGGGGTGTAGTGGGGTTGCCAGGTGTTCGACAGAATCCTTGCAGCGCCTGTGAGATCAAGCACCGCGCGGGCGGCGCTCGATCTCACAGGCGCTGAAACTGTTGCGGCGAACTCCTGGCGGCCTTCATGCAACCTGAAGCCAACCCCTCACTGCCTCATCCACAGCTCAGCATCATCCATCAGCGCCTTGGCCATCGCACTCAGGTAATGGGCAGCCCAGATCATCATCGGCTTCTCATCCATCAACCCAGTGATGGTCAGTTCGCGCACATAGCCCATCAACTCCGAAGACTGCTCGCGGGCGTCTCTACACTGGATCCCGGGCTCGATGCGGAACAGCGGGTGGGGTAAACCCGCTCCCACAGGTACGGTGCAACTCTTGAAGCCTATGGTGAACCTGTAGGAGCGGGTTCACCCGCGAAAGGGCCAGCCCAGGCAACACATCAACGAATCTTTACAGCAGGCCCCTGCCCCTGCATCGGGTTGTCTTCAAGAAAAGGGGATCGTGGGGTGGATCGGGGCAAGGCGATTACTCACAGGAATACCTGAGCCTGCTTACACCAATGGCGATCGCGCCCCCTGCTGAGCGATCGCAATTCCTTCAGATTTTTACTGAATGTTTAGCCTATCCAACCCTGAGAAAGTGCTAACCAGCTAATTATTGGTGCTTTTTTCTTTATCTCTTAAGAATTGTAGGAATCGACCTTCTAGTCTTAGTAAAAAATCCTACATTAACTTTCCTCAACAAATCCCGAGAAGTTCTTGAACCCCAAAAAAAACAAGTGCTACAACAATGACGCGCTGAAAGGCGCACTCAAACCAACTCTATAGGAGCACTAGCCATGGGACGTCGTCGTTCTGAAATCCACACTCTGCAGATCCCACGCGTGATGAGCTACACATTCACCGAGTCCGAGGTTGAATTTCTCAATCTTCTGTAAGTGACAAACCAGAAGGGGCTTAGCCCCTTCTGGCTCTACCAAGGAGCAGAACATGATTACCGAACGCGAGCTGAACATAGAAGAGGCCTACAACCGGCTGACAAGGCTGCATCATCACTTAGGGCTTCAATCGAAAACAGCACTATCAAAAAAGAGTAGCCTGGTCGCCACATGCCACTTATACGACAGCGCCTACAAAGAAGTTTCTTGCGGGGCAGGAAAAGGGGAACATTGCGAACTAGGAGCCCTTGCTGAGAGCCTAGAGCACTACTTCGTCGACAAGAGCACTCCACCACTCATCGAAAGCGACCAAATTTTGCAATCGATAGCCCCATTTGACGATTGGCTCCTAAAATCCATTCCCCCGGATTGCCGAATACCTTATTTCAGTCTTCAGGCATTGAACAGCTACGACGAAATAGCCATTCCCGCGATATTGATAGCACCTTCCTCCAGAAACATTGATGAAATCGAAAAAACTGCAGCGGGCTTTCTTTCCAAATATTCGACCAACTCTGGTACAGCACTTGGCTGCACGGAGAACGAGGCTCTGCTCCACGCCATCAATGAAGCTATCGAACGTCACGCACTTTCTATGTACTACCTATCACTTTGTGGCCTGACTTCCCCACCCAAACTTTACCAACCTTCGAGTTCTTTTCTGGAAGAAACATTTGCCCATGATACCGAGCTTCTCCGCCGGGCCAAAAAACTAGAAATATACTTGACGCACGACTTTTACGAAGTTTCATTTTGCATTGCTGTTTCTCGTAGTAAAAAAGAAGGCGCACTCAGCAGCATTGGCTCCGGCAGCTCCATCAACCCCTCCATTGCAATGTACCGCGCCGTAACGGAGCAGATTCAGTGCGAGCAGCTTTCTGGGGCCACAGAAAAACAAGAAGATCTCTCTGCTGAAAAAATGCTTACTCATTCAACCCGCCTTTCAGCACTTATACACCCATGCCCCACATATGCTGTACCCGCCTTTCACCCTCCGCATACCGTTCTCAGCGTGCGCGGGCAAGTCAAGCGAACACTGATCAACTTGGAAAAACATAATAAGGTCGCATTCTATCGCACACTTTATGAGCACCCGAATCTCGCTACGGTTGTTCAGGTGTTCATACCCGGACTTGAACGCTTCCACCTGATCAGATCAGGTATTCCAGTCGCGCCACAGCGTGCACTCAAAGGCATAAGGCAATGACATGCAAATCTATAGAGGAATTCTCGCCGCCCTCGGCGCGACACTGCTCCTGAAAATCACGACCGTCGTACCTGCTCTAGTCTTGGCCGACATCATTGACAACCTGGCCACCTCAGCCGCGTCTTCCCAGCTTCTGCTCGGAGCTTTCATATGCCTCGTCGCATTACAAGCCTCAATGACCCCTCTACAAGCCTGGTGCCTGGCGCGGCTTTGCCAGGAACGCGTGAAGCAACTTTCCATCCGCTGGTGCCGCGAATTGCTGGACAAGCGCTTCGAGGCCTATGGACAACTCCATGGCGGAACACTGGTAAAAGTACTGGATAGGGGCATTACTGCACAGGAGCGGTGGTTAGGCTTTTTGATTGGCTCGGCATGGCCGGTGCTAGCCGAAGCTGCAGTGCTGATAACGCTCTTCGCTTACCTGGGGGCTACTTCGGTATTGATCGGCCTCATCCCTTTGAGCCTGGCCTACCTGTGGGCCAACGATCGCCTGGTGCGCTGGCGCCGGCCACATATCGAGGCAGTGAACGCGCGCGAGGATGAACTGGCGGAACAATGGGTCGATACCTTCGCCAGCGCGGCAACGGTCAAACTGGAAAAGGCCGAGGATGCCGCAATGCTCCCGGTCAACCAGACACTTTCGCACTATGCCGACTCAGCAGTGCAGGTAGCTCACAGTGGGGGTTGGATTCAGAGCCTGCGTACCCTGTTCATAGGCCTGGGCAGTGGCGGTTTGCTCATGTGGGGTATCCATGATCAGGCTCTGGCAACACCGCAATTGAGCCTGGGCGAGCTGGTTGCTCTCTTCACCTTGGTGAGCGGATTGCTGGCAGGGGTTGCGCAACTTGCTGAGGCCTGGCGATTGCTAGACCAGTTTCGGCTAGACAAACGCAAACTCGAACACTGGCTCCAGCTCCCCTCGTTCGGCCCAGCATGCACTACTGAGGCGAAGTCCCAAGACCAGGACGCTGGCCTAAGCATCGCCCCGTGCCAGTTGAGCGCTCGAGATACTGTACAACTTCACATCGAAGAACCCTTGGTACTGCACAAAGGAGAACGGGTCGCACTGATCGGGCCCAGCGGATGTGGTAAATCGACACTTCTGCATACGCTGGCGGGAACGATATTCCCGTTGCGCAAGGATGTGCACCTGCACGGCAGGTGCCTGGCGTCGCTCGACGCTAGTGAACAATTCAGTCGATTACGACTCTGCCCTCAGGATGCGCATTTCATACCCGGCCCCCTGCCCCGCGCGGTGCTGTTCGAGCAAGCTCATGATCGCGCTCAAATCGAAGGATGGCTTGAACGGTTGGGCCTGAGCAAAGACTGGTACGAACTTGATCTGGATGCACGCGCAGAATCGATATCGGGCGGCGAAGCACGCAGGCTGACGCTGCTACGCCTTCTTAATCAGCCTGGGGAATTCAATTTCTTTGACGAACCCACAGCCGGGCTCGATGCCGCGTCGGCAGAGCGTACCTGGGACCTGTTGTTCGAAGCATTTGAAGGGCGAGGGCTGATTTGCGTGACGCATGATCAGAGCGCACTGTCGCGGTTTGACCGGGTGATCACCCTGAGCGAGGGGCGGATCATCAGCCAAGGGCAAACGAACATCGCTCAGATTTCTGAGCTAGTAGGCGCACCGCAAACCTTGTAGGTGCAGCCTTGCTAGCTCAATGGGTTATTCATCATCATCGAAGTTGTACATCCCCGGCGCCAAGTTCTCGAACCGGGTGTACTTGCCGATAAACGCCAAACGCACGAAGCCGATGGGGCCGTTACGCTGTTTGCCGATGATGATTTCCGCCACGCCCTTGTGCTCGGTCTCGGGGTGGTACACCTCGTCGCGGTACACGAACATGATCACGTCGGCGTCCTGCTCGATTGCACCGGATTCACGCAAGTCGGAGTTCACCGGGCGTTTGTTCGGGCGCTGTTCCAGCGAGCGGTTCAGCTGCGAAAGGGCAATGACCGGGCAGTTGAATTCTTTGGCCAGGGCCTTGAGCGAGCGGGAAATCTCGGAAATTTCGTTGGTACGGTTGTCACCGGCCGACCCCGGAATCTGCATCAGCTGCAGGTAGTCGACCATGATCATGGCGATCTCGCCATGCTCACGGGCCAGGCGGCGGGTACGCGCGCGCATTTCCGAGGGGCTGATACCCGCTGTATCGTCGATGAACAATTTTCGGTCGTTGAGCAGGTTCACTGCCGAGGTCAGGCGCGGCCAGTCGTCGTCATCCAGCTGGCCGGAACGGACCTTGGTCTGGTCGATACGCCCCAGGGACGAAAGCATACGCATGATCAGCGACTCACCTGGCATCTCGAGGGAGAACACCAGCACCGCCTTGTCGGTCCGCAGTACGGCGTTTTCCACCAGGTTCATGGCGAAGGTGGTCTTACCCATCGACGGACGGCCGGCGACGATGATCAAGTCTGCCGCCTGCAGGCCGCTGGTCTTCTCGTCCAGGTCGGTGTACCCGGTGGAGATACCGGTGATGTCACTGTCGGAGTTGAACAGCGTATCGATGCGGTCGATGGCCATGGTCAACAGCTCGTTGACGCCCACCGGGCCGCCGGTTTTAGGCCGTGCCTCGGCGATCTGGAAGATCTGCCGTTCGGCATCGTCGAGAATCTCGGCAGCGTTGCGCCCCTGCGGGTTGAACGCGTTGTCGGCGATGTCGGTACTGATGCTGATCAGCTGGCGCAACGTGGCCCGCTCGCGAATGATCGCGGCGTAGGCCTTGATGTTGGCCACCGAAGGGGTGTTCTTGGCCAGCTCGGCCAGGTAAGCCAAACCGCCGATCTGCGAGGACAGGCCTTCCTTGTCCAACTGCTCGTGGAGGGTCACCACGTCGAATGGCTGGTTGGCGTCGGCCAACTTGTGCACAGCGCGGAAGATCAGCCGGTGGTCATGCCGGTAGAAATCGCCGTCCGACACCTGGTCCAGCACCCGCTCCCAGGCATTGTTGTCCAGCATCAGGCCACCGAGCACGGCCTGTTCGGCCTCGATGGAATGCGGCGGTACCTTCAGGGCTGCGGTTTGCAGGTCAAGCTGTTCGGAGGTGGTGATCTCGTTCATGGCCACGAAAGAATTCTGGAGGATGAAAAAGACAAAGGGCACGGCCTGTCGAAAACAGGACCGTGCCCGATGTTAACCGCCTGACTCGCAAGGAGCCAGCCAGTTAGCGCAGCTTAGGCAGCTACGACGACCACGCGTACGGTGGCTTCAACGTCGCTGTGCAGGTGCACGGCTACGTCGTATTCGCCAACCTGACGGATGGTGCCGTTCGGCAGACGAACTTCAGCCTTGGCCACTTCAACGCCGGAGGCGGTCAGGGCGTCAGCGATGTCGTGGGTGCCGATCGAACCGAACAGCTTGCCTTCGTCGCCAGCGGTGGCAGTGATGGTCACTTCCAGCTCGGCCAGTTGGGCAGCGCGGCTTTCAGCCGAAGCTTTCTTGTCAGCGGCTGCTTTTTCCAGCTCGGCACGACGCTCTTCGAACGCAGCCAGGTTGGCGGCGTTGGCAACGGTGGCCTTGCCGAATGGCAGCAGGAAGTTACGGCCGTAACCAGCCTTAACTTTTACTTTGTCGCCCAGGTTGCCCAGGTTAGCGACTTTTTCCAGCAGGATCAGTTCCATTTGGTAAAACCTCTTAACTTTTAACCTTCACCGTTCGCGGAGTCTTTCCCCGGAGGGGACTTGCGACCGCGAAAATCAATCAGGCTGTCGACAATGGCCAAAACCATCAGCAACGGATAAATCAGCTGCATGATCAGCGGTAGCGTCACGTACATCCCCACCAGCCAGAAACCGGCCAGTCGGCCCTGTGCCACCAGCCCGTGCATCAAGGCGATGCCGGCCAGCACCAGTACCAGGCTGGAAGCCGATGCCAGGATGATGAACTGCGGGCCGATAAACGGCGCCACCACCATCACTGCCACCAAGACCGCCATGGTCTGTTTCGGCAACTTCAGTTCGCGAAACTCGCGACCGAAGCCTCCAGGGTTGTACAACGCTGCCTGCCAATAGCGCGCCAGCATCAACGCCAGCACACTGAACAATTGCACCGTCACTGCTGTGGAAGCGACCAGCACAGGGCGGATCAGCTCACCGGAGAGCACCGGTTGCCCTTCGATTTGCGGCATGGCTTCGGCAAACGCCTTGGCCAGCACATCGAAGGTTTGCGCCAGCGCCAGATCAAGCACGAGGCTGAAAGCCACGGCGAACACGGCACTGGCGAGCAACACCCGGCTCCAGGGATGCTCGGCACGCAACATGGCGGCCAGGGCCAAGGCACCCGCAATCACCAGAAAGGTGATGGGATCGCCCATGACCCACACGGCCAGCCCGGCCAGCAAGCCGCCGGCGATGACCGATGTAGCATCCTTGAACCCACGCCGCAGCAGCACAAGGCTGCCGGCAGCGGCACTCAACCAGAACAGCAGCGGCAGTACCGCGCTGATGACCACCACCAGGGTGGCCTGCACACGACCGCGCATGATGAAACTTGCTAACGCTCGCATGCTAATCCCTTACTGCTTGTCGACGACCCGGTCTCAGCGGCCGTGGCTGTCGGTGTAGGGCAGCAGGGCCAGGAAGCGGGCGCGCTTGATAGCGGTAGCCAGCTGACGCTGATAACGAGCTTTGGTACCGGTGATACGGCTTGGAACGATCTTGCCGGTTTCGGATACGTAAGCTTTCAGGGTGTTGAGATCTTTGAAGTCGATCTCTTTCACGTCTTCAGCAGTGAAGCGGCAGAATTTACGACGACGGAAGAAACGTGCCATTTAATAGGCTCCTCTAAAGGTCCGTGGATTACTCGTCAGCGTTATCGCTGGAGTCGCTGTCATTGCTGTCGTCGCCTTCGGCGGAGTCAGCATGCTCAGGACGCTCGCGACGCTCACGGCGCTCGCTGCGGTTCTCTTCAGCCTTCAGCATCTCGGACTGGCCGGTAACGGCTTCGTCGCGACGGATGACCAGGTTACGGATAACGGCATCGTTGTAGCGGAAGTTGTCTTCCAGCTCGGCCAGGGCCTTGCCGGTGCACTCAACGTTCAGCATCACGTAGTGAGCCTTGTGAACATTGTTGATTGCGTAGGCCAGTTGACGACGGCCCCAGTCTTCCAGGCGGTGGATTTTGCCACCATCTTCTTCGATCAGCTTGGTGTAACGCTCAACCATGCCGCCGACTTGTTCGCTCTGGTCCGGGTGAACCAGGAAGATGATTTCGTAATGACGCATGAATGCTCCTTACGGGTTAGTAGTCTGCCAGTGAATCTGGTCAGACAAGGAGTGAATGACACTGTATGTCTTGCACGGAGGGGAGGCACATGAGCGCCTGCCAGCTCGGCAAGGGGCGCAATTGTAGAGAAGCCGGGGCGCACAAGCAAGGTGATTGGTGAATATTTGAACAGCCTGAAACATATTTACAGGCTGCGGGCCCTTTCGCGGGTGAACCCGCTCCTACAGGGGAACGCAATCACCCTGTAGGAGCGGGTTCACCCGCGAAGAGGCCGGAACAGGCTGAGAATCAGCGCTTGGCCTGGCGCTGACGCACGGCTTCGAACAGGCAAACCCCGGTCGCCACCGACACGTTAAGGCTGCTGACGCTACCCGCCATCGGCAACTTCACCAGGAAGTCGCAATGCTCACGGGTAAGCCGGCGCATGCCCTTGCCTTCCGCCCCCATGATCATCACCAGTGGCCCGGTCAGGTCTTGCTGGTAGATCTCCTGCTCGGCCTCGCCAGCAGTACCCACTACCCACAGGCCACGCTGCTGCAACTTCTCAAGCGTACGCGCCAGGTTGGTCACAGCCACCAGCGGAATGACTTCGGCCGCCCCACAAGCCACCTTTCGCACAACCGGCGTCAGCGTTGCGGACTTGTCCTTGGGCACGATCACTGCCGTGGCACCGGCCGCATCCGCGGTACGCAAACAAGCACCGAGGTTGTGCGGGTCGGTCACGCCGTCCAGCACCAGGATCAGCGGCGGCGTTTCTGTGCGCTCAAGCAGCTCTTCGAGCATCAGCTCGCCCCACACCTGGCTCGGACTGACCTCGGCTACAACGCCTTGGTGCACGCCTTCAACCCAGGCATCCATCTCACGGCGCTCGGCCTGGCCGACCGGCACGCGGTTTTCCGCGGCCAGCGCCAGCAAGGTTTCGAGGCGTGGCTCGCTGCGCCCTTCCGACAGCCAGATCTGCTTGACCCGCTTTGGATGGTGCTGCAGCAATGCCTGCACGGCGTGTACGCCGTAGATTTTTTCCAGCTGACTCATGAATTGCTCTTGTTTTTGCGTGGTGCGCCGGACTTCGGCGGGCCTTTACGGTGCTTGGTCGGTTTGCCGGACGGCTTGCCACCTTTCTCCGATTTGCTGCCAGCACTGCTGCGCGCGTCGGTCATCAGCGCTTTTTTCATCTCGCGGCTTTTACGCACTTCAGCGTTTCGCTGCACAGCATCCTTGGGGAAGTACGCTTCGGACGCTTCGCTTTTGCGGCTGCGCGGCTTGGGCGTGGCTTTCGCTTCGGTTGCCGGCTGCTGCTCGGCTTTTTCGGCAACCGGCGCGGCGCCACGCTGCTTGCGGCCGATCGGTGCGGCGAGGGTCTTTTCCGACACTTCGAAGTCGATCTTGCGCTCATCCAGATCAACACGCATGACCTTGACTTCGATGGTGTCGCCCAAGCGGAAGCTGCGACCGGTGCGCTCGCCGGCCAGGCGATGGTGTACCGGGTCGAAGTGGTAGTAGTCACCCGGCAACGCACTGACGTGCACCAGGCCCTCTACATAGATATCGGTCAGTTCGACGAACAGGCCGAAACCGGTCACCGCAGTGATCACACCCGGGAAGGTCTCGCCCACGCGGTCTTTCATGAACTCGCACTTGAGCCAGTTGACCACGTCACGGGTGGCTTCGTCGGCCCGGCGCTCGGTCATCGAGCACTGCTCGCCGAGTTGCTCCAGGGTGTTTTCGTCGTACGGGTAGATACGCGCCTTGGGAATGCTCATGGCGCCTGCACGCTTGACGTGCGGGGTATCGACCTTGGAGCGGATGATGCTGCGGATGGCGCGATGCACCAGCAGGTCCGGGTAACGACGGATCGGCGAGGTGAAGTGGGTGTACGCCTCGTAATTCAGGCCGAAGTGGCCGTTGTTCTCGGTGCTGTACACGGCCTGGCTCAGCGAGCGCAGCATCACCGTCTGGATCAGGTGGAAGTCCGGGCGACCGGCAATGCTCGCCAGCAGGGCCTGGTAATCCTTCGGCGACGGGTCCTTGCCCTTGTGCAGGCTAAGGCCCAACTCGCCTAGGAAGGCGCGCAGTTTTTCCAGGCGCTCCGGCGGCGGGCCGTCGTGCACGCGGTACAGGGCCGGTACGCCGTGCTTCTGCAGGAACTCGGCGGTGGCCACGTTGGCCGCCAGCATGCATTCCTCGATCAGCTTGTGAGCATCGTTGCGCACGGTCGGGCGGATTTCGGCGATCTTGCGCTCGTCGCCGAAGATGATGCGGGTTTCCTGGGTCTCGAAGTCGATTGCACCCCGGGTGTGACGCGCCTCCACCAGCACCTTGTACAGGTTGTACAGGTTCTTCAGATCCGGCACGACCTCCTTGTACTCTTCGCGCAGCGCCTTGCCCTCACGGGTACGCGAGTGCTCGAGCATGCTGCTGACCTTGTTGTAGGTCAGGCGGGCATGGGAGTGGATCACGCCTTCGTAGAACTGATAGTCGACCATCTGGCCGGCTTTGTTCATGGTCATTTCACAGACCATGGCCAACCGGTCGACATGGGGGTTCAGCGAGCACAGGCCGTTGGACAGCTCTTCGGGGAGCATCGGCACCACGCGCTCGGGGAAGTAAACCGAGTTGCCGCGCTGCTGGGCTTCGACATCCAGGGCAGAGCCCAGACGCACGTAGCTGGACACGTCAGCGATGGCCACGTACAGGCGCCAGCCACCGGAGAACAGACGCAGCTTGCCCAGCGGTTCGCAATAAACAGCATCGTCGAAGTCGCGGGCGTCTTCACCGTCGATGGTGACGAACGGCAGATGGCGCAGGTCGACACGCTTCTCTTTGTCCTTCTCCTCGACTTCGGAGCGGAACTTGCGTGCCTCCTTGACCACATCATTGGGCCAGACGTGCGGAATGTCGTAGCTGCGCAGGGCAACGTCGATTTCCATGCCCGGCGCCATGTAGTTGCCGATGACCTCGACCACATCGCCTTGCGGCTGGAAGCGCGGCGTTGGCCAGTGGGTGATCTTGATCTCGACGAACTGGCCGATCTTGGCACCGCCGTTACGCCCGGCAGTCACCAGCACTTCCTGCTGGATCTTCGGGTTGTCCGGGGTTACGTAACCGATGCCGCCTTCTTCGAAATAGCGGCCGACCACGCTTTCGTGGGCACGGGAGATGACTTCGACCAGCACGCCTTCACGGCGGCCACGGCGGTCGACACCGGAGACGCGGGCCAGGCCACGGTCGCCGTCGAACACCAGTCGCATCTGCGACGGGCTGAGGAACAGGTCTTCGCTGCCGTCATCGGGAATAAGGAAGCCGAAGCCGTCGCGGTGGCCGGAGACGCGACCGCAGATCAGGTCCAGCTTGTCTACCGGGGCATAAGTGCCGCGCCGGGTATAGATAAGCTGGCCATCGCGCTCCATGGCACGCAGGCGGCGGCGCAGGGCTTCGATCTGGTCTTCTTCATACAGACCGAACTCTTTTGCCAGCTCCTCGCGGGCAGCAGGTTCGCCTCGGTCGGCGAGACGCTGCAGGATCAGCTCACGGCTGGGAATGGGGTTGTCGTATTTTTCCGCTTCGCGAGCGGCCTCGGGATCGAGGGATTGCCAATCGGCCATCAGAAGGGGTTCACCTTGGGGTATATAGATATGAATTCTGGCATAGGCGTATTGAAACCGGAAATGTCTGCCTTGGACAGCCCCCGCTGCAGTGCATAAACAGCAGAAATAGGCTTGTGGAATCAACAAGTTGAATTTTTTGAATTTTTTTTCGATTGGGGGCTTTACAGCCTTGGGGAGCGTCCGTATAGTGCGCACCACAACGACGGACAACCCCGAAGTTGTAGTAGAGATGAACGACGCTGTAAAGCATCAAGTAACCTCGAATGTGTGCCCAGGTGGCGGAATTGGTAGACGCGCTGGTTTCAGGTATCAGTGACCGCAAGGTCGTGGAAGTTCGAGTCTTCTCCTGGGCACCAAGTATTTTCAAGTAGCAGATGACCAAGGATCTGTTACTACTGTGTGAAAGCGAACGATAGTCGCCTTCTGCAGATGATGTAAAGCTTTGCCCAGGTGGCGGAATTGGTAGACGCGCTGGTTTCAGGTATCAGTGACCGCAAGGTCGTGGAAGTTCGAGTCTTCTCCTGGGCACCATACAAAAACCCACTAGCTTGCTAGTGGGTTTTTTCTTGCCTGCGATTTTTGTGCCCCCTCCCCCGATACCCGCACGTCGTAGGAGCGGGTTCACCCGCGAAGAGGCCCGTACAGGCAACACACGCCCAGCGCCCCCCCCCCCCTTGCACCATGGTCTGACCATGAATTTCTCGTCACCCGGCCACTTGAGAAACAATTTCGTTTACCATTGTTTCCAAATATGTAGCCGTAAGCGAGGAAGTACCCGCATGACGATCCGCCCGCAACCGCTGATGCGTACCCTGGCCGCCGCAGTGCTGAGCCTGGTCATCGGCGCTCCGGCCGCCATGGCAGACGCACCGGTCACGCTGACCATGTACAACGGTCAGCACAAGGAAATCGGCGAAGCCATTGCCAAGGCCTATGAGGCCAAGACCGGCATTCACATCGACATCCGCAAAGGCAGCAGCAACCAGCTGGCCAGCCAGATCATCGAGGAAGGCGACCGTTCGCCAGCCGACATCATCTATACCGAAGAGTCCCCGCCCCTGAACAACCTGGGCGAGCTGGGCCTGCTGGCCAAGATTGACGACGCCACGTTGAACATGATGCCCAAGGAGTACGTTGGCGCCAACGGCACCTGGATGGGTATCACCGCCCGTACGCGCATCGTCGTGTACAACCCGAAGAAAGTCGACGAGAAAGACCTGCCGACCACGGTGATGGACTTCGCCAACCCTGAGTGGGAAGGCCGCGTCGGCTACGTACCTACCAGCGGTGCGTTCCAGGAGCAGGCCGTGGCCATTCTGAAGATGCACGGGCGTGAAGCCACCGAGGAATGGTTGACCGGCCTGAAAGCCTTCGGCAAGACCTACACCAACAACATGGTCGCCCTGAAAGCCGTGGAAAAAGGTGAAGTGGCTGCGGTACTGGTGAACAACTACTACTGGTACGCGCTTGAACGCGAACGCGGCAAGCTGGACACAAAGCTCTATTACCTGGCCGACGGCGATGCTGGCAACCTGGTCACTATCTCCGGCGCAGGCGTGGTCAAGGCCAGCAAACACCCGAAAGAAGCCCAGGCCCTGCTCAACTGGATGGCCAGCGAAGAAGGCCAGCGCGTGATCACCCAGACCACCGCCGAGTACCCGCTGCACAAGGGCATGGTTTCTGATCGCGGCCTGAAGCCGTTCGACGAACTGCGCCCGCCGAAGATCTCGCCAGCTGACCTGGGCAATGCCGAGGAAGCCATCGAACTTGAGCGTGAGGTCGGCCTGCTCTGATGACTGCCGCCCTGTCCGAACCGGTGCCGGTACGCTTCGTACCGCGCCGCAAGCGCCCTTCCATCTGGGTAGTGCTGCCTGTGCTGTTCCTTGTGGCAATGAGCTTGCTGCCACTGGCTTATGTCGCCATCAAAGCCTGGGAGGCCGGCTGGCGCGAAGCTTTGCACCTGCTGTGGCGGCCCTTTGTCTGGGGGCTGATGCGCAACACCCTGATGCTGATGGTCGGGGTGACGCTGACCTGCATGGTGGTCGGCCTGGCACTGGCCTGGCTGCTGGAGCGCAGCAACCTGGCCGGCCGCCGGTTGTGGGGCGTGGTGCTGTGCCTGCCATTCGCCGTGCCGTCGTTCGTCAGCAGCTTCACCTGGGTGTCGCTAAGTTCGGACTTTGAAGGCCTGGGCGGCGCGATCATGGTCATGGCCCTGTCCAAATACCCACTGGTGTTCCTGCCCGTTGCCGCGACCCTGCGCAACCTCGACACGTCGCTGGAGGAGTCGGCACGCACCCTGGGTTGCAGCCGCTGGGGGGTGTTCAGCAAAGTCACCCTGCCGCTGCTGTGGCCGTCGATGCTCGGCGGTGCGCTACTGATTGCCCTGCATATGCTGGTGGAGTTTGGCGCGCTGTCGATACTCGGCCTGCAAACCTTTACCACGGCGATCTACCAGCAGTTCGAACTGGAGTTCAGCAACGCCAACGCGGCCATGCTGTCTGCCGTGCTGCTGGCGATGTGCCTGGCAATGCTGTGGCTGGAACTGCGGGTGCGCGGCAAAGCCCGCCATGTACGCATCGGCCAGGGCGTAGCGCGCCGTGCGCAACCGGTGCGGCTGCGCGGCTGGGCGGTGCTGGCGCAACTGTTCTGCGTGGGCCTGGCGGTGCTGGGCAGCGGCATTCCGCTGGCGATGCTCGGTTACTGGCTGAGCGTGGGTTCGTCGGCGGCATTCCCGGTGGCGGCCATCTCGAAGGCGTTGTTCACCTCGCTGTCGGTATCGCTGGGCGGTGCCGGCTTCTGTGTGCTGCTGGCTCTGCCTATCAGCTTTTTGGTGGTGCGCTACAAAGGCCGCCTGGCGATTTGGGCCGAGCGTCTACCCTATCTGCTGCACGCCCTGCCCGGCCTGGTGATTGCCCTGACGTTGGTGTTCTTCGCCCTGCACTACGTGCCGGCGCTGTACCAGACCACGGCCTTGCTGCTGTTGGCCTATGCGCTGCTGTTCCTGCCGTTGGCGCAATCACCGGTGCGCACCGCGCTGAACAAGGCTTCGCCGACGCTGGAAGAAGCCGCGCGCACGCTTGGCGCGAGCAGCTTTGCCGCGTTCTGCCGGGTGACCTTGCCGATCATCTTCCCGGCCATGGCGGCAGCCTTTGCGCTGGTGTTCCTGGATGCCATGAAAGAGCTGACGGCTACCCTGCTGCTCAGCCCGACCGGCATGACCACCTTGGCCACCGAGGTGTGGGCACACACAGCCAACGTCGAGTTCGCGGCAGCGGCGCCTTATGCTGCGTTGCTGATCGTGGTGTCGGGGTTGCCGGTTTACTTGCTGACTACGCGGATGTACCTGAACAAGGCATGAACTTCTTCGCGGGTTTGCCCGCTTCCACAAGCACAGCGCCGTTCTCAGGACCTGCGCTGTACCTGTGGGGGCTTGCCGGCCATCAGATGTTACGCAGCATGCGCCGCACAATTGGCCCATGGGCCTTGCCGACCGGCAACATGTAAAGCCGGCCGAAGGTGTTGAAGCACTGCACCGAGGTGGTCACGCCCAAGCGCTGACACCCCTCCCCGTGATCATCTAGATCCACACTCACCATTACAGCCAGGTGCGTATCACGCGAGGTCAGGACCAGTTGCTGGTCGCTGATGGCCTCGACAGTGAAGAAGTCCAGGCGCTCACCGACGGCAGGCACATGCGTTGGATCGCCGCGAGAGAAGCCGTGGATATCGGCGACATTGAAACGGCGTGAGATAAAGTCGCGAATGCGGAAAGCCCGGGCCAGCCAGCCGGGGACGTCCGAGGTCATGGCGCAGTAGGCTTGCAGGGCGGTCATCGGGTCAGTGAGCTGTACGCTGTCACTGTGCAGGAAATTCAGGTCGGCCTGGGCAGCGATTAGTTGGGCGGACATGAGCAACTCCTTTTGTCATGTGTCGCCGACAGCATAGCAACACCGCTCAGGTGTGGGAGCGGCCTTGTGTCGCGAAAGGGCCGCATAGCGGCCCCGGCAATTTCCGCGTTTATGCAACAAACCTGGGGCTGCTATGCAGCCCTTTCGCGACACAAGGCCGCTCCCACAAAGGACCGCCCAGGATTCAGGCCCGGAACTGGCCCAGGCTGGCGCGCAGCTGAGCCGCCAGATCATCCAGCACCTTGCTGCTGGCCGTGGTCTGCATCACCACCTCAGCCGAACGCTCAGCCTGAGCATGGATAGTCTCCACTCGCCCACGCACTGCCTGCGCGCCATTCGCCTGCTGCTCGGCCGCACGGGTGGCCAAGCCAATGGCCGCATGCACCTGCTCCACCGCCGCCTGCACTGACTGCTGCCGACGCTCGTTGTCACGCAGCACCAGCAAGCCTTCGCTAGCCTTGAGCCCAGCCTGGCTGATGGTGGCCACAGCTTCCTTGGCGCCCTTCTGCAATGCTGCGATGTGCGCCTGGATATCGCCCGTCGAGCTTTGCGTCTTGCTCGCCAGTGCCCGTACCTCATCGGCCACCACGGCAAAACCACGCCCGGTTTCACCCGCACGGGCTGCCTCGATGGCAGCGTTCAGGGCCAGCAGGTTGGTCTGTTCGGCAATCCCGTGAATCACCGTCAGCACCACTTCGATCTGCTCGCTCTGCTTGGCCAAGCGCTCGATCACCTGAGAGCCGGCATCCACCTGCCCGGCCAGGTTCTCGATCAAACCCGCCAGTTGGGTCGAAGTGCGGCTGTTTTCATCCGTGGCCTGGCGGATATCCACCACCTGCTGCAACGCCGCCTGCATCGCATGGCTTTCGGCCTGGGCTTCGTCGGCCATGCTCGACAGGTCGCGCAGGCTCGCCGCTACTTCGTCGCGCTGCAACGCGGCGGCAGCATCGGCACCGGCATTACGCTGGGCCATCGCGCCAATCTCGACACCGGTGCGCTGCGCCACTTCACCCGCCTCGCGCACAATCGGCTGTAACTTGTCGACAAAGCGGTTCACTGCTGAGGCCATGTCGCCGATTTCATCTCGGCTGTCGAGCGGCACGCGCTTGGTCAAGTCACCTTCGCCGGCTGCCAGGTCATCGAGGGCGGTAATCAACAGGCGCAGCTTGCTCAGTACCCGTCGACCAAGCACCAGGGCCACCACCAGCAGCACCCCAAGGCCGACCAGCACCAGGCCCAGACCGATACGCCAGCGCAGCTCTGCAGCGGCATCGCGCACAGTTTGCGCGGTATTGGCCTGCATGGCGGCAGCACTGCCCTGCGCCTTCTCCAGGCGCTCACGCAGGGTTTTGCCGCTGTCGGCTGCGGCACCCACCAGGCTGTCGCCAACCAGTTGCTCACCGCTGGCAATCAGCGCCGCGAAGCGCTGGTCCAAGGCCTTGAGCTCCTGGTCGATGCCCGCCGTGGAAACCCCCATCACCACCTTGCCGATTTCTGCGCCATTGGGGTTGATCGAAGCTTCGACAAAGTACACCGCCGGGTCTTGTCGGGCGGCATTGATCACCTTGTCCAGCGCACGCTCGCCCTGGCCCTTGTCCATCAAAGCCTGGTTGATCGGGTTTTGCCGGTTCAGGTAACGGGTCAGGTGCTGGCCCTGTGCATCGTCGTAAACCACGAACAGCACGTTGGGGTTGCGCTGGGCACGCCGGGCAAAGTCGGAGAGCACTGGCACATCGTTGTCCCAGATCGCCCGCGGGGCAACCGAAGCCAGCAGTTCGGCCATGTCGTTGGCGGAGTCCTTGAGGTTCTTCTCCAGGGTGCTGCGCAGTTGCTGCTGTTCGCTTTGCAGGCGCTCCGACAACCCTGCGCTCAGGCGCTGGCGGGTACTGCTCGACAGGCCGTCGAGCCCAGAGCGCACATCTTGCCCGGCTTGCTCCAGATCGCTTGCGAGTTGGCGACTGTCATTACCCAGTCGCTCGCCAAGGTCAGCCTCCAGGGCGGTGACTGTGCTTCGGGTGAGCGCAACGGCAACCAGCACCTGCACCAAAAGAGCGATACCAAGGGCAACAAACACAGGCCGCAAGAGGCGGCTTCGTAACAGTGAGAGGATGGCAGACACGGTGTAACCCTCGTGTTTTCTGGCGCCACTATTTTGATGGCATCTACAAAAACTTCTTACAGCAAGGGTTGTGCCGTAGGCAGCGGGGAAATGCGCCAAGGTCTAGCAATGGGGTTTCGTGTGCCGGCCCATTCGCGGGTAAACCCGCGCCTACAACGGCCTGCGCCCAACCGCCGTTGTGTGCCCACACCCAACCAGTGTAGGAGCGGGTTTACCCGCGAATACGGTAGCGGCGGCAACGGTGGATTGCCGGTGGATATTGGCCAGCACAGACATGCCCACAAATGAAAACGCCGCGGCCCTTCTCAGGGCCGCGGCGTCAGATCAGCCTGGAGGGCAGATCAGGCGAACGGGTGACGCAGCACGATGGTCTCGTTGCGGTCCGGGCCGGTCGAAATGATGTCGATCGGCGCGCCAACCAGCTCTTCGATGCGCTTGATGTAGTCACGCGCAGCTTGCGGCAGCTCTTCCAGGGTTTTCACACCCAGAGTCGACTCGCTCCAGCCTGGCATCTCTTCGTACACAGGCTCCAGGCCAATGTAGCTGTCGGCATCGGAAGGCGCGTCGATGACGGCACCGTTCTCGTTCTTGTAGCCAACGCAGATGTTGATGGTTTCCAGGCCGTCCAGTACGTCCAGCTTGGTCAGGCAGATGCCCGAGATGCTGTTGACGTCGATGGCGCGACGCAGGATCACGGCATCGAACCAGCCGCAACGACGGGCACGGCCGGTGGTGGAGCCGAACTCGTGGCCACGCTTGGCCAGGGTAGCACCAGTCTCGTCGAACAGTTCGGTCGGGAACGGACCGGAACCTACGCGAGTGGTGTAGGCCTTGGTGATGCCGAGGATGTAGTCGAGGTACATCGGGCCAACGCCGGAACCGGTGGAAATACCGCCAGCCGTGGTGTTGGAGCTGGTGACGTACGGGTAGGTACCGTGGTCGATGTCCAGCAGCGAGCCCTGGGCACCCTCGAACATGATGTCCTTGCCGGCGCGACGCAGGTTGTGCAGCTCGGCGGTGACGTCGAGCATCATCGGCTTGAGCTGTTCGGCGTAAGCCATGCACTCGTCCAGCGTCTGCTGGAAGTCGATGGCTGGCTCTTTGTAGTAGTTCACCAGCTGGAAGTTGTGGTAATCCAGCAGCTCACCCAGCTTGGCGGCGAAACGCTCGCGGTGGAACAGATCACCCACGCGCAGGCCGCGACGTGCCACCTTGTCTTCGTAAGCTGGGCCGATACCACGGCCGGTGGTGCCGATCTTGGCTTCGCCACGGGCTTTTTCGCGGGCCTGATCCAGGGCCACATGGTACGACAGGATCAGCGGCGCAGCCGGGGAAATGCGCAGGCGCTCGCGCACCGGTACGCCTTTCTCTTCCAGCTTGGTGATTTCACGCATCAGTGCATCCGGGGCAACGACCACGCCGTTACCGATCAGGCACTGTACGCCTTCACGCAGGATGCCGGATGGAATCAGGTGCAGAACGGTCTTTTCACCGTTGATCACCAGGGTGTGACCCGCATTGTGGCCACCCTGGTAGCGCACTACGGCGGCAGCATGTTCGGTCAGCAGATCGACGATCTTGCCTTTGCCCTCATCACCCCACTGGGTGCCCAGGACGACGACATTCTTACCCATTACATTGGTCCTCATTCACGCAAACTTGGTTGCCGGCCTGTTGCCGACGCAGAAACTCACTGGGCCAGCGGCAGAACCTGCCAGCGCCCGTCTTGCTGAATCAATTGCCGATCACAATCCGCCTCGAGAGCAGCACTCAACGGCTGGCCAGGCAGAGCCTGAACCACACGCTGGCCCTCGTTGCGCAACTGGCAGACTTGCTGCCAGAGGGCCGCATCGCCACTGTCAGGCATCCAGATGCCGCCAGTTGGCAATACGACCTCCGCTCGCCCCAGTGTGACCAGGGTCTTCAAATCCGTGGAGAAACCAGTGGCCGGGCGCGCCCGGCCAAAGTCGGCGCCGATATCGTCGTAGCGCCCGCCCTGGGCGATCGATTGGCCTTCGCCTGGCACGAACACGGCGAACACCACGCCCGTGTGATAGTGGTAACCACGCAGCTCGCCGAGGTCGAAGTACAGCGGCAGGTCCGGGTAGCGCGACGCCAGGCGATCAGCGATCGCCAGCAGGTCGTCCAGCGCCGCCAGCACGCTGGCCGGGGCGCGACCGAGGCGCACGCGGGCTTCAGCCAGTACTTCACGACCACCGCACAGCTCGACCAGGGCGCGCAGCATGTTGCCCAGGTCTTTCGGCAGGTCGGCGGTCAGCGCCTGCACTTCATCGACAGCCTTGCGTTGCATGGCGTCGAACAGCTGCTGTTCGACCGCGCCAGACAGGCCGGCGGCACGGGCCAGGCCGCGGTAAATACCGACGTGGCCCAGGTCCATGTGCACATCAGGCACATCGGCCAGTTGCAGCGTGGCGAGCATCAGGCTGATGACTTCGACGTCGCTGGTAGGGCTAGCATCGCCGTACAGCTCGGCACCCAGCTGGATCGGGCTGCGCGAGGTGGACAGGGCACGCGGCTGGGCGTGCAGCACGCTGCCGGCATAGCACAGACGGCTCGGGCCCTCACGGCGCAGTGTGTGCGCATCGATACGCGCTACCTGCGGGGTGAAGTCGGCGCGGAAGCCCATCAGGCGGCCGGACTGCGGGTCCACTACCTTGAAGGTGCGCTGATCCAGGTCCTGGCCGGCGCCGGTAAGCAGCGACTCCAGGTACTCGATATGCGGGGTGACGACCAGTTCGTAGCCCCAACTCTGGAACAGGTCCAACACCTGGCGGCGCGCGATTTCGATGCGCGCAGCCTCAGGTGGCAGTACTTCCTCGATGCCATCTGGCAGCAGCCAGCGGTCTACCGTTGCCATTACGCCATTTCCCCTCTGGTCCGGGCGGCTTGCCAGCAGGCAAACCGTCAGAAAAGCCGGTATCGCGCACAGCAGCGGGCAGCACTGATCCCAGCGCAGCCACCGTACCCGACACCCTCAAATTGCCTTGCGAGCTGACCAAACTGTCAACCGGCGCTGTGCCAATCAACCTTGCAGACGCAAAAAAGCCGGGAAATTTCCCGGCTGCCTCATCATACACCCCTTTTCATTCAGGATGCACCCCGCCTGGTGCATTAGCTGCCAGGCGGGGTGCCGCTGCATGAAAATCAGGGCCTGAGCATCACGGTCTGCTCTTGTCCAGGTAACGGAAGAATTCGTTCTTCGGGTCCAGGACCATCACGTCGCTCTTGCTCGAGAAGCTCTCGCGGTATGCCTGCAGGCTACGGTGGAACGCATAGAAATCAGCGTCCTGGCTGTAAGCCTTGGCATAGATAGCGGCCGCTTGGGCATCGCCATCACCACGGGTTTCTTCTGCTTCGCGATAAGCCTCGGCCAGCAGCACACGGCGCTGACGGTCAGCATCGGCACGGATACCCTCAGCCAGCTCGTTACCCTTGGCACGGTGCTCGCGGGCTTCACGCTCACGCTCGGTGCTCATGCGGTCGAACACGCTGCGGTTGACTTCCTTCGGCAGGTCGATGGCCTTGACGCGCACGTCGACCACCTCGATGCCCAGTTCCTTGCTCGCCATGCGGTTCAGCGATGCAGTGATGTCAGCCATCAGTGCATCACGTTCACCGGAAACCACTTCGTGCAGGGTACGTTTACCGAACTGGTCGCGCAGGCCACTTTCCAGACGACGCGACAGACGCTCGTCGGCGATCTGCTTCATGCCGGACGTGGCGGTGTAGAAGCGTTCAGCGTCCTTGACGCGCCACTTGGCGTAGGCGTCGACCATCACCGCTTTCTTTTCCAGGGTCAGGAACCGCTGGGTAGGCGCGTCGAGTGTCATCAGCCGGGCGTCGAACCTGCGCACCTGGTTCACGTACGGAATCTTCACGTGCAGGCCTGGCTGAACATCCGCCTGGACCACCTTACCGAAACGCAGCAGTACCGCCCGCTCGGTCTGGGACACGATGTAGAAGCTGTTCCAGGCCACAATGGCCAGGACCACGGCGGCGATCAGGGCGATCAGCGATCTATTGCTCATCAGCGGCTCTCCCTAGTACGCAGCGGCTGCTGTTGCTGTTGCATGTCCTGCGCGGCACGAGCGGCCGCATCGTTAGCCGATGGCGACGCGCTGGTGGTTGGCACGGACGGCTTGCGGCTGCCTTCGACCATCTTGTCCAGCGGCAGGTAGAGCAGGTTGCTCTGCCCGTCCTTGGTTGCCACCATGACCTTGCTCGAGTTGCTGTAGACCTCTTGCATGGTCTCCAGATACAGACGCTCACGGGTTACGTCAGGTGCCTTGCGGTACTCGGCAAGCAGCTTGGTGAAGCGGTCTGCCTCACCCTTGGCGCGGGCAATGACTTCGTCGCGGTAACCATTGGCATCCTCGATGATGCGCTGGGCCTGACCACGGGCTTCCGGCACCACGCCATTGGCATAGGACTCGGCCTGGTTGCGGGCACGCTGCTCGTCTTCGCGGGCGCGGATCACGTCGTCGAAGGCTTCCTGCACTTCACGCGGGGCTGCCGCGCTCTGTACGTTGACCTGGGTAACGGTGATACCGGTGCGGTAGTTGTCGAGGAAGCGCTGCAGGCGTTCGCGGATATCCACGGCCATCTGCTCACGACCTTCGGTCAACACCTGGTCCATCGAAGTGGAACCCACCACGTGGCGCAGGGCGCTGTCGGTCGCGTGCTGCAAGCTCACCTCAGGCTGGTCGACGTTGAGCACGAAGTCCTGCAGGTTGCTGATCTTGTACTGGACGGTCAGCGGCACCTCGACGATGTTCTCGTCTTCGGTCAGCATCTGGCCCTGCTTGGTGTAGGCACGCTCACGCGTGACGTTTTCCATGTACTTGCGATCAATCGGCGGGAAGTAGATGTTCAGGCCGGGACCGACCGTCTCATAGTACTTGCCGAAGCGCAGCACAACCGCCTGCTCCTGCTCGTCGACCACATACACGGCGCTGTACAGCCAGATTGCAGCCAGCACCGCCAGGCCGATGCCCAGCAGGCCCAGGCCACCGCCCTTGCCGACATTGCGATCACCGCCGCCACGTTTCTTGCTGCCGCCGAACATGCCATTCAGGCTGTCCTGCAGTTTGCGGAAGGCCTCGTCCAGATCCGGTGGACCTTTCTTGTCACCACCGCCGCCACCGCCACCGCGGCGGCCGCCCCAGGGATCCTGATTGTTCGAGTTGCCACCCGGCTCGTTCCAAGCCATAGCGCTCTCCATCTGATAAAGCAAAGACGCGCCCACGGCGCGCCGTCCAATGCTACAGAATGCCTGTCACTGCTGCCCGGCGACCTCGACGAGCATTTATTGCAAAGTGTGTTGCTGGACAAACACTTGCGGCTCCATGCCTTCGCGGCTGACCAGGCGATTCAGTTCGACCATGGGCAGTCGCACGCTCAGCAGGCTGCGCCCTTCTTCATCATGCTCTTCACTCTGCACGGCACCCAAGGCAAAGAATTGCGCGCGCAAGCGGGCAAAACGCTGCTCCAGGCACAGGGTACCGACAAACAGATCATCCCCCAGCAACTCGGCAACCGCCTGGCCAACCAGCTCCAGGCCACGCCCATCGCGTGCCGATACCCAGACCCGTTCCGGCTTGCCATCGGCATTGCGCTGGATCTGTGGCTCGACATCTTCGAGCAAGTCGAGTTTGTTGTACACCTCCAGGATCGGCAACCCCTCGGCACCAATCTCACCCAACACCGCCAGCACCTGCTCGATCTGCTCCATGCGCTCTGGCTCATGGGCGTCGATCACATGCAGCAGCAGGTCGGAGTTGCTCGACTCTTCGAGCGTAGCCCGAAATGCCTCGACCAGCTTGTGCGGCAGGTGGCGAATGAAGCCTACGGTGTCGGCCAGCACGATCGGCCCCAGGTCGTTGAGCTCGAGCCGGCGCAGGGTCGGGTCGAGGGTGGCGAACAACTGGTCCGCGGCATACACCTCGGATTCGGTCAGGGCGTTGAACAGCGTGGACTTGCCGGCGTTGGTATAACCCACCAGCGACACCGAGGGGATATCCGCGCGCTTGCGCCCGCGACGCGCCTGCTCACGCTGGCTGCGCACTTTCTCCAGGCGTGACTTGATCTGGCGTATACGCACCCGCAACAGGCGGCGGTCGGTTTCCAGCTGGGTTTCACCCGGGCCGCGCAGGCCGATACCACCTTTTTGTCGCTCAAGGTGAGTCCAGCCGCGCACCAGCCGCGTGCTCATGTGCTCCAGCTGGGCCAGTTCGACCTGCAGCTTGCCTTCATGGGTACGCGCCCGTTGGGCGAAGATATCGAGGATCAGCCCGGTACGGTCGAGCACACGACACTCGAACACACGTTCAAGGTTGCGCTCCTGACTGGGCGTGAGGGTGTGATTGAAAATCACCAGGTCTACCTGTTCGGCATGGACCAGGTCGTGCAACTCTTCGACCTTGCCACTGCCAATCAGGTATTTGGCGGAAGGCTGATGCCTTGTCACCGTGACCAGCGAGACGATGTCGGCACCGGCCGACAATGCCAACTCCTGAAACTCCTGCGGGTCTTCGCGCGCCTCAGGGTTCTGACCTTCCAAGTGAACGAGCAACGCCCGCTCACCACCACCGTGGCGCTCAAAGAACAATGCAGGCTCCTATCAGGCGTTGCCTGGCTCGCTGTCGCCGTGCTCGCTGTCGGTCGGGCTTGGCAGGCGGACCGGACGGGCCGGAACTACGGTCGAGATGGCGTGCTTGTAGACCATCTGGCTGACGGTGTTCTTCAGCAATACCACGAACTGGTCGAACGATTCGATCGAGCCCTGCAGTTTGATACCGTTGACCAGGTAAATGGATACCGGGACCTTTTCTTTTCTCAAGGTATTCAAGTAAGGGTCTTGTAGCGAATGCCCTTTTGACATATGCCGCACTCCTGTAAGGATAAATAATAGAAAATCAATAAAAACGATAAATTAGGCCGCCCCTTCGCAAGAATAGACGGCAATCAGCAGGGACTCAGCTCAATATGGAGATGGCCCCAAGGTATTTCAAGGTGCGGGACAGATTGTCGCAGGCCAGGCTGTCAAGCCAGTGCACGTCAGGCCAGCCACGCAACCAGGTGAACTGCCGCTTGGCCAGCTGCCGGGTAGCAATGATACCGCGTTCACGCATCTCATTCTCAGTCAGCTTGCCATCCAGGTAATCCCACACTTGCCGATAACCCACTGCCCGTATAGACGGCAGCCCGGCGTGCAAGTCACTTCTGGCTCGCAGCGATCGGACCTCGTCAACGAAGCCCTGTTCCAGCATCTGCGAAAATCGTAACGCAATTCGCTGATGCAAAATGTGACGATCTGTAGGAGCAATCGCCAAACTGGCGACAGTATAGGGCAAATGTCCGCCGGCGCCTGCGTCTGCGCCGCGACTTTCCGCGAATTGACGCCGACGATGAGCTGTCATGCTCTCGCCGCTCACCCGGTACACCTCCAAGGCCCGGATCAACCGCTGCGGGTCATTGGGGTGGATACGTGCCGCGGACTCCGGGTCGACTTCGGCCAACTGGCGGTGCAGCTCGGCCAGGCCCAGGGCTTCAGCCTGCGCTTCCAGCTCGGCGCGCACCGCCGCATCGGCGGCCGGCATATCGGCCAGGCCATCGATCAACGCCTTGTAATAGAGCATGGTGCCGCCGACCAGCAGCGGGATCTTGCCGCGCGCGGTGATCTCGGCCATGGCCTCCAGCGCGTCGGTACGGAACTGCGCGGCGGAATAGCTCTGCGCCGGGTCGCGAATGTCTATCAGCCGGTGCGGGTGCGCAGCGAGGACTTCTTTCGACGGCTTGGCCGAACCGATATCCATGCCACGGTACACAAGTGCCGAATCGACGCTGATCAGTTCACACGGCAGCACCGTGGTCAGTTCGATGGCAAGGTCGGTCTTGCCGGCCGCCGTCGGACCCATCAGGAATATTGCAGGGGGCTTGCCGCTCATTTCATCGACCGCGCAGGAAAAGTTTGTCCAGATCGTCCAGGCCCATCTGAGTCCAGGTAGGACGGCCATGGTTGCACTGGCCGCTGCGCTCGGTGTTTTCCATGTCGCGCAGCAGGGCGTTCATCTCGGGAATTGCCAGGCGCCGGTTGGCGCGCACGGCACCGTGGCAGGCCATGGTACCGAGCAGTTCGTTGAGGTGCGCCTGAATGCGATCACTGGTGCCGTACTCCATAAGGTCGGCAAGCACGTCCTGCACCAGGCGGTTGGCTTCAGCCTGCTTGAGCAAGGCCGGGATCTGGCGAATCGCCAGGGTCTCAGGGCCCAGGCGCTGCAATTCGAAGCCCAGCCGCTGAAACCACTGTGCATGCTCTTCGGCACAGTCGGCTTCACGCTGGCTAAGGGCCAGGGTCTCCGGCACCAGCAGCGGCTGGCCACTCAGGCCCTCGCTGGCCATGGCCACCTTGAGGCGCTCGTACATTATCCGCTCGTGGGCGGCGTGCATGTCCACCAGCACCAGGCCAACAGCGTTCTCGGCCAGGATGTAGATACCCTTGAGCTGCGCCAGGGCATAGCCTAGCGGGGGAATGTCGCCCTGGCTTTCGGGCAGTGCCGTCGCAGGCGCTGCACCGGTTTCCAGCGGCTTATAGAACTCGCGGTACACCGCCTGTGCCTCTGCGGCCGGCAGCGGCTGTGAGGGACGTGGGGTGTATTGATACTGGTAACCGGCGCCACTGCCACCATTGGAAAACGACTGTTGTGGGGCTCGAGGCTGTTCAAGCACCGGCGAGGCCAGGCGCATTTCACCCTGGGGCCCGAACTCACCGGCCTGCTGGCCCGTGGGCCGAACCAGCTCAGGTACGGCAGCAGGTGCGGCCAGCTGGTCTTCCGGACGTACATCGGCCAAGGCACGGTGCAAGGTGCCATACAGGAAGTCATGCACCGAGCGCCCTTCACGGAACCGTACTTCATGCTTGGTAGGGTGCACGTTCACATCGACGCCGTTGGGCTCCAGCTCCAGGAACAGCACGAACGTGGGGTGGCGGCCGTTGAACAGCACGTCCCGGTAGGCCTGACGCACGGCATGGGCGACCAGTTTGTCGCGCACTGCCCGGCCATTGACGAAGAAGTACTGCAGGTCCGCCTGGCTGCGCGAGAACGTCGGCAAGCCGACCCAGCCCCAAAGGCGCAGGCCGTTGCGCTCGACGTCGATCGGCAGTGCTTGCTCCATGAAGCCCGGGCCGCAGATGGCACCCACCCGCCGTGCACGGGCGGTTTCGTCGTGGGCCTCGTGCAGGCTGAGGATGCTCTTGCCATTGTGGCGCAGGTGGAAGCCGACATCGAAACGGGCCAGCGCCAGCCGCCGGATCACTTCCTGCAAGTGATCGAATTCGGTTTTCTCGGCTTTGAGGAACTTGCGCCTGGCCGGGGTATTGAAGAACAAATCGCGCACTTCCACCGAGGTACCGACCGGGTGCGCCGCCGGCTGCACGCGCGGCGTCATGTCACGGCCTTCGGTTTCGACTTGCCAGGCCTCACTGGCACTGGCGGTACGCGAGGTCAGGGTCAGGCGCGCCACCGAACTGATCGAGGCCAAGGCCTCGCCACGGAAGCCCAGGCTCAATACCCCTTCAAGGTCTTCCAGCTCGCGGATCTTGCTGGTGGCGTGTCGGGCCAGGGCCAGCGGCAGGTCGTCGGCAGAAATACCGCTGCCATCGTCCCGCACCTTCAGCAGTTTGACGCCGCCCTGCTCGACTTCGATATCGATGCGCCGGGCACCGGAGTCCAGGCTGTTTTCCAGCAGTTCCTTGGCTACAGACGCCGGCCGCTCGACAACCTCGCCGGCGGCAATCTGGTTGGCCAGCCGCGGGCTGAGCAGCTGAATTCGCGAACCGCCACTCATCATTGCGCGGCCAAGGTTGTGGCGGGTACATCGAGGCGCTGACCAACCTTCAGCTCATCGGTCTTCAGGCTGTTGATGCTGCGCAGGCTGGCCACGCTGACCTGGTAACGCACGGCGAGCATCGCCAGGGTTTCGCCAGGGCGCACGGTGTGTTCACGCGGGCCGGCGGCGATCTTGCCGGTGTCACGCAGCCAGGCAATGTAGGTGCCAGGTGGTGGGTTCTGCTGGAAGTACTGGTGCACCCCAGTGCGGATCGACCGGGCCAGCGCCTGCTGGTGGCTGGAGGAGGCTAGTTTGGCTGCTTCGTTGTTGTTCGAGATGAACCCGGTTTCAACGAGGATCGACGGAATATCCGGCGACTTCAGCACCATGAACCCGGCCTGTTCCACACGCTGCTTGTGCAACGAAGTGACACGCCCCATGTTGCCCAATACCTTTTGCCCCACGTTGAGGCTGGAGCTGAGCGTAGCGGTCATCGACAGATCAAGCAGCACGCCCGCGAGCATGCGGTCCTTGTCGTCGAGGCTGACATTACCCGCACCGCCGATCAGGTCAGAACGGTTTTCCGTGTCGGCCAGCCAGCGCGCCGTCTCGGAGGTGGCGCCACGATCGGACAGGGCGAACACCGAGGCGCCAAAGGCTGCGCGCGACGGGGCCGCGTCGGCGTGAATCGAAATGAACAGGTCGGCGCCTTTCTTGCGGGCGATTTCCGTACGCTTGCGCAGCGGGATGAAGTAATCACCGGTGCGGGTCAGCTCTGCACGGAAACCTTTTTCGCTGTTGATCTGACGCTGCAGCTCCTTGGCGATCTGCAACACGATGTCTTTTTCGTGCTGGCCACGCGAGCCGGAAGCGCCAGGGTCTTCGCCGCCGTGCCCGGCATCGATGGCAACCACGATGTCACGCTTGCCACTGGGTACCGGTGGCAGCTTGATCGCCGGCTGGGTCGGCGTCACTGGCACCGCGGGCGTTGTCGCAGGCGTTTGTACCGGGGCCGGCGCAGGTGGCGGCGTGCTGGCCGCGATAGCGTCAGCCTCCTGGTCATACAGGTCGACCACCAAGCGGTTGCCGTACTGTGCGTTGGGCGCCAGGGTGAAGCTTTTCGGGGTAACCGACTTTTTCAGGTCGACCACAACCCGAAGGTCGGTTGGCGTACGCTGAGCCGAACGCACACTGCTTATCGGCGTGTTGGAGGTGGCCACATTCAGTGGCGCGGCCAGTGTTGCGCCATTGATGTCGATGACCAGGCGATCGGGTGCGCTCAGGGTGAAGACACTATGCTGCACGGGGCCAGACAGGTCGAAGACCAGCCGCGTGTTGTCCGGTGCGCGCCACAGGCGCATGCTCTTGACTTGAGTGACGGCCAGAGCCTCAACGGTCACCGTTGTCAGCAGCAGCCCAACGATGGCGACCAGTGCGCGTATGCGCATACCTACCCCACTTACTGTTTATAGTGTTCGGCCAGTGCCACGCACCAGGCCTCGCCGCGAGCCCCCTGCGGCGAAAGGTTCAGCGAGCGTCCACTCGCTTGGGGGCTTATGGTAATGGTCAGGTCAGGCTTTGGCAAAACGCCCGCACCCTTTTGTGGCCATTCGAACAGGCACAGCGGGTCGCCCTCGAAATAGTCACGAATGCCCATGAACTCAAGCTCCTCCGGGTCGACCAGGCGATACAGGTCGAAGTGAAAGGCTCGGACCTCGCCGATTTCATAGGGTTCGACCACGGTGAACGTCGGGCTTTTCACAGCCCCAGTATGGCCCAGACCGCGGATCAGGCCACGCGACAGGGTTGTTTTACCCGCGCCCAGGTCGCCCTCAAGGAAAATCACGCCGCGACCGCCGGTCACCTCGGCCAGTGCTGCACCGAATTTGACCGTGGCCTCTTCATCGGCCAGAAACAGATTTAAGCCAGACACGCAGAATGCTCCTCCAACAACTCACGAATGACCGGCGCCAGATCACTGGCCGCCAGGCCTCTACCTTTTTTCCCAAGGCGCTCGCCGGCACAGGCGTGCAGCCACACCCCCAGACAGGCTGCGCCCCAGGCATCCAGGCCTTGGGCCAACAGGGCTGCCAGCACGCCAGTCAGCACATCGCCCAGGCCGGCGCCGGCCATCGCCGGGTGCCCGCGCTCGCACAACGCCAGCTGCCCGCTCGGGGCTGCCACCAGTGTGCCAGCCCCTTTGAGTACACAGACGCTGTTATAACGCCGCGCCAGCTTGCGCGCAGCGCCAGGGCGGTCGGCCTGCACGGCCTCAGTGGCAATGCCCAGCAGCCGCGCCGCCTCCCCCGGGTGCGGAGTAAGGATGCTGCCACTGGGCAGGGCCAGCGGGGTTCGCGCCAGCAAATTCAAGGCATCGGCATCCCACACTTGCGGCCGCTCGGCGTTGGCCACCGCCGACAACAGGCTGCAGCCCCACGCCGCCTGCCCCAGGCCGGGCCCGACCACCAGGACCGAGGCGCGCTCCAGCACACCCATCAGTTGGTTGGCCGAACGGACACCCAGGCACATGACCTCGGGCAGGCGCGCCAGGCTGGCCGACACGTGCTCGGGCCGGGTTGCCACGCTGACCAGCCCGGCACCGCAACGCAGGGCGGCTTCGGCACTGAGCAACACAGCGCCTCCGGTACCCAGGTCGCCACCGACCACCAGTACATGGCCGAAGTCGCCTTTGTGGGCATGCGCCTGCCGCGCCGACAGGCGGGCAACCGTCACGCTGCTGAGCAATTGTGGGGCATTACTGGGGTGTTTGGTCTGCGGCATGGGGTCAAAGGCTCCAATGTCTGGCAGAATTATACGCACCTGAGCCCGTATTGCCTTGCCCATCCATGTCCGCCTCTATACCTGACCTCGCCCAACTGGCCCAATCGATCAAGATTTGGGGCCAGGAACTCGGTTTTGCCCATGTTGGCATCGCCGGGGTCGACCTTGGCGAACACGAACACCACCTGCAGCGTTGGCTCGACGCCGGTTATCAGGGTGAAATGGAATACCTGGGCGCCCACGGCAGCAAAAGGTCACATCCCGACCAGCTGATCCCCGGCACGGTACGCGTGGTCTCGCTACGTATGGACTACCTGCCCGGCGACACGCAGATGGCGCAGCGCCTTGCCCAGCCCGAGAAGGCCTACGTGTCACGCTACGCGCTTGGCCGGGACTACCACAAGCTGGTGCGCAAGCGCGTGCAGTTCCTCGCCGACCGCATCCAGGAAGCCATCGGCCCGTTCGGCTACCGCGCCTTTGTGGACAGCGCCCCGGTACTGGAAAAAGCCCTGGCCGAACAGGCTGGGCTGGGCTGGATCGGCAAGAACACGCTATTGCTCAACCGCAAGGCGGGTAGCTACTTCTTCCTTGCCGAACTGTTCGTCGACCTGCCGTTGCCGGTGGACGAAGCCACCACCAGCGAGCACTGCGGGCGTTGCCAGGCCTGCCTGGACATCTGCCCGACACAAGCGTTTGTCGGGCCCTATGTGCTGGATGCGCGACGCTGCATCTCATACCTGACCATCGAGCTGAGGGGCGCGATCCCTGTCGAGTTACGCGCAAAGATGGGCAACCGCGTGTTCGGTTGCGACGACTGCCAGATCGTCTGCCCCTGGAACCGCTTTGCCAAGCACAGCCAGGAGCAGGATTTCCAGCCACGGCATGGGCTGGAAAATACCGACCTGGCGGCGATGTTCCTGTGGGATGAACGCACCTTCCTGCGCAAGACCGAGGGCGGGCCTTTGCGGCGGGCGGGGTACGAGCGGTTCTTGCGCAACCTGGCGGTGGGGTTGGGCAATGCGCCCTCCACGATTCCGGTGATCGAGGCGCTGAAGGCCAGGCGTGACGATGAATCGGAATTGGTGCGCGAGCATGTGGAGTGGGCGCTGGCCCGTCACGGAGCTCAATAGCGACCAGCCTCAGAGCATGCGCCATCCTTGTGGGAGCGGGCGCGCCCGCGAAGCAGGCAACACAGGGAATGGCACCGGCTTCGCCGGTGTTCGCGGGCACGCCCGCTCCCACATGGGCCATGTTGCGCTTGTAAATTGCGTCACTGCTGGTCGTTGTAGTGGAACTTGGGCATTTCCCAGTGGAAGCGTATCGCCAACAGGCGCACCAGGAAGCCGCCAAACAGAGTCAGCAACATCGCCTGCTCCGCCGGCACCTTGAAATACACGCATCCCAGATAGAACCAGGCCGCCGCAAATGACACACTGGCATACAGCTCACGGCGGAACACCAGCGGGATGTCGTTGCAGAAGATATCCCGCAGGATCCCGCCAAACACCCCAGTGATCACCCCGCTGATCGACGCCACCAGCATGCCCTGCCCCATCTCCAGCGCCGTCATGCAACCTATCAGGGTAAACGCCACCAGCCCCAGGGCATCAAGCACCAGGAACAGCGAGCGGAGGCGGCGCATCATTGGCGCAATGAAAATGGTCAGCAGCGCCGCAAAACTGGTCAGCACCAGGTACTCAGGGTGCTTCACCCAGGTCAGCGGGTAGTGCCCGAGCAGCACATCACGCACCGAGCCACCCCCAAGCGCAGTGACGCAGGCGATCAGCACCACGCCAAACCAGTCCATGCCGCGACGCCCGGCAGACAGCGCGCCAGTCATGGCTTCGGCGGTAATGGCGATAAGGTAGAGCATCAACAACATGGTGCGGGTCCGTGCGGGAAAGGCGCGCAGTCTAACCAGTTGCCCAAGGCACCAAAAGGGGGCGCAGAAACAATATCTGCGCCGTTTCGACTCACAGCTTGATGAAGTGCTCGCGATAGTGACGCAGTTCGGCGATCGATTCGCGGATATCGTCCAGCGCCAGGTGGGTATTGCCCTTCTTGAAGCTGTCACGCACGTCCGGCGCCCAGCGCGCGGCCAGCTCCTTGAGGGTGGAGACATCCAGGTTGCGGTAGTGGAAGTAGTTTTCCAGGTTGCGCATGTGGCGGTAGAGGAAACGACGATCCTGGCAGATGCTGTTGCCGCAGATCGGCGACTTGCCCTTAGGCACCCACTGCTCGAGGAAGGCGATGGCCTGTGCCTCGGCTTCGGCCATGCTGACTTTGCTCTCGCGCACGCGCTGGGTCAGCCCCGAAGCGCCATGGGTGCGGGTGTTCCACTCGTCCATGCGCGCCAGCACTTCGTCACTGTGGTGGATGGCGATCACCGGGCCTTCGGCCAAGGTATTGAGCTCGCTGTCGGTGACGATGGTGGCCATTTCGATGATGACGTCGCTGTCCGGATCCAGGCCGGTCATTTCCAGGTCGATCCAGATCAGGTTCTGTGGGTTTTGCATGCAGGGGCTCCTCATATAGGCGGTCATATTAGCCTAGTGGCCAAGGCACGCCCATTCACGGCACAAAGGTGAGCAGAATAGTCCAGCGGCTGGCGTGCTAAACTGCCTGCCGTTTTCAATGCCCCACGCCGGGCCTCTCTTACGGTACCTTCATGGCCAAACGCCAGCTCAATCGCCGCCAAAACTGGCGGATCGAAAAAATCCAGGGCGAGCGCGCCGCTCGCGCGGCCAAACGCGAGCAGCATGCACTGCAGGAACTGGAAGGTGGCGACCTGGGGCCGGAGCAACTGGGCCTGGTGATCGCGCACTTCGGCGTGCAGGTAGAAGTTGAAGCTCAGGATGGCGAAACCGCAGGCCAGGTGTTCCGCTGCCATTTGCGCGCAAACCTGCCAGCACTGGTCACCGGCGACCGTGTCGTGTGGCGTGCGGGTAACCAGGGCATCGGCGTAATCGTGGCGCAGATGCCGCGCAGCACCGAGCTGTGCCGGCCGAACAACCATGGTCAACTCAAGCCGGTGGCAGCCAACGTCGACCTGATCGTGATCGTGTTCGCCCCGGCGCCGGAGCCGCATCCGAACCTGATCGACCGCTATCTGGTAGCGGCCGAGCACGCCGGCCTGCGCCCGCTGCTGCTGCTGAACAAAGCCGACCTGATCAACGACGAGAACGGCCCCGGCCTGCATGCGCTGCTGGAGGTTTACCGCGAACTGGGCTACCCGCTGCTGGAAGTTTCGGCACACCACGGCGACGGCATGCAGCGCCTGCAGCAACAACTCGACGGCCATATCAGCGTGTTCGTCGGCCAGTCGGGGGTGGGCAAGTCGTCGCTGGTCAACAGCCTGCTGCCAGACGCTGGCACCCGCGTCGGCGACTTGTCGGAATGGTCAGGCCAGGGTACCCACACCACCACCACGGCGCGGCTTTACCACTTCCCCAACGGCGGGGACCTGATCGACTCGCCGGGTATCCGCGAGTTCGGCCTTGGCCATGTCAGCCGCGACGACGTGGAGGATGGCTTCATCGAGTTCCGCGACCTGTTCGGCACCTGCCGCTTCCGCGACTGCAAGCATGACCGCGAACCGGGCTGCGCCCTGCTCAAGGCGCTGGAAGAGGGGCGCATCAAGCCGCAGCGCATGAACAGCTACCGCTCGATCATCGCCAGCCTGGCAGAAGACAGCTACTGAAACGCTCGAAATGAAAGTTGCCGCGCCCCCTTGTAGGAGCGGGTTTACCCGCGAATACGGTGGCGACTGCAACGGTGAACGGCGGGTGGAAATTGGCCAGCAGGTCCGGCCCTTTCGCGGGTGAACCCGCTCCTACGACGGCCTGCGCCCAATCACCGATGCGTATGTAGGAGCGGCTTTAGCCGCGAACACCGGCAACGCCGGTGCCATTCACCGCACTGGCGGCTTCGCGGGTAAACCCGCTCCTACAGTGATCGCGCCAACGTTCAGGTGGTGGGTAGCACAGTTGCCCACCCCAAAAAGCCGCTTACTGATCCTTGGCTTCATCCATCTTCAGCGTGCCATCTTCAAAGATGTTCAGCTTCTGGCGCAGCTCGCGCGGTTGCATCGGTGCCTGTTCAGTTGCCCCTGGGTCAGCCGGTGCCGAAGCCCCTGGCGCAGCACCACTGGCTGGCGCTGCAGGTGCCGTTGGCGCAGCTGGCGGTGTTTCCGGCGCACCCTGCTCACCTTCGATATTGCGCTGGGCTTTCTTGGTCAGCACGATGATGTCGATACGGCGGTTGACCGGGTTGAACGGGTCCTTGCGGTCGAACAGTGACGACGAGGCGTACCCCACGACCCGTGCCACCTGGCCGTCGGGGTAACCACCCGCCACCAGGGCACGCCGCGCGGCGTTGGCGCGGTTGGCCGACAGCTCCCAGTTACCGTACTCGCCAGTGCCAGCATACGGCTTGGCATCGGTATGGCCGCTGATGCTGATCTTGTTCGGCACCGCCTTGATGGTGTCGGCCATGGCCAGCAGGATATCTTCGAAGTAAGGCTGCAGGCGCGCGCTACCGATGTCGAACATCGGTCGGTTCTCAGCATCCATGATCTGGATGCGCAGGCCGTCCTGGGTGATCTCGAACAGGATCTGGTCCTTGAACTTCTGCAGCTGCGGGTTCTCTTCCACCTTGTTCTGCAGTTCCTGCAGCAACAGCTCCAGACGCTCGCGCTCGACCTGCTCGGCCATGGTCTCGACCTGGTCCTTGTTCAGCTGAGTGGGGGACTGCTGCGTCGGCTCGGTCTTCACTTCCGGATTGATGGTTTTGTCCGGCGCCATCTCCGGGGAACCCCCCAGGTCGATGACATAAGGCGTGCCACTCTCGGAGAAACCAATAGGGTCCTGGAAGTAGCCGGCAATGGCGATCTTCTGCTCAGGCGTGGCCGTGGACAACAGCCACAGCACCAGGAAGAACGCCATCATCGCCGTGGCGAAGTCGGCAAAGGCGATTTTCCAGGCGCCACCATGGTGGCCGCCGCCAAAGCGCTTGACGCGCTTGACGATGATGGGCTGATTGTTCTCCATGACTCAGCGACCGCGAACCGCTTGTTCCAGTTCGGCGAAGCTTGGGCGGTGCTTGGGGTACAGCACCTTGCGCCCGAACTCGACCGCCAGCGAAGGTGGCATGCCCGACGCCGAGGCCACCAGCGAAGCCTTGATCGATTCGTAGAGGTTCAGTTCTTCCTTGGCATCGTGCTCCAGGCACTTGGCCAAAGGGCCGAAGAACCCGTAAGCCGCCAGAATACCGAAGAAGGTACCCACCAGCGCCGCACCTACGTGCATGCCGATAGCCGCCTGATCGCCATCGCCCAGCGAGGCCATGGTCACCACGATACCCAGTACCGCCGCAACGATACCGAACCCGGGCATACCGTCGGCGATGCCGGTCACCGCGTGGGACGGGTGCTCCAGCTCTTCCTTCATGCTCAGCAGTTCCATGTCGAACAGGCCCTCGAGTTCGTGCGGGGCCATGTTGCCGGTGGACATGATGCGCAGGTAATCGCAGACGAAGGCGGTCATGCGCTCATCGGCCAGTACCGTCGGGTACTTGGCGAAGATCGGGCTGGCTGCGGCGTCCTCGATGTCGGCCTCGATGGCCATCATGCCTTCGCGACGGCTCTTGTTGAGGATTTCGTAAACGAGGCCCAGCACCTCCAGGTAGAAGGCATGGCTGAAGCGCGAGCCGAACATCTTCATCGACTTCTTGATGACGTGCATGGTCATGTGGCCAGGGTTGGCCTGCAGGAATGCACCAAAGGCCGCACCGCCGATGATCAGTACTTCGAACGGCTGGATCAGCGCTGCGATCTTGCCGTGGGAGAGCACGTAGCCGCCGAGCACGCTCGCGAATACGACGATGATGCCGATAATTTTAGCCATAGGTTCAAAGCACTTGCTGTCGTGGTCAGGGGAAGAGACGGGAGCTTTAAAACTCTTCTTCTACTTATCGGCAGAACTGCGCCAGACTATAGCCACTCAATGCGAAAAGCCAGTTCGGACTGATGTCAAAATGCCAATTGAAACCAAGGTGCCCACTCAGGCCCCGCGTACGCTAGAGGCCTGGGTAAAGCTGCTCGAGAGTGTTCGCATCCCCGTGCCGAAGCACAGCTACGACCGGGTCATGGCTGCCATCCACGATAGCCGTCGCTCGCTGCGCGATATCGCCGAACTGATGCAGGATAGCCCGGCACTGGTGCTGTCAGTGATGCGCGAAGCCAATCACCCCACCAATGCCAGCCTTGCCGAACCCGCCGAAAGCCTGGAGGTCGCTCTCAACCGCCTGGGCCTGGAGCGCAGCGAGCAGCTTCTCAAACGCCTGCCGGCGCTGCCCGTGGAGGAAATTCCGCCGGTACTGTGCCAGTTCCAGATGATCAGCCAGCATGCGGCACAGCAGGCCAGCGGCCTGTTCGCCAGCCGCCTGGCACGGCTGTGGCAAGAGATTCACTGGGGCAGCCTGCTGTTCCTGTCGCCACTCTGGCCACTGGCACTGGCCTACCCCAAGCTGCTCGACACTTGGGAGCTGCGGGTTATCCACAAAGGTGAAGACGCCGCCCACGTCGAGGAAGAACTGTTTGGCGTGCGCATCATGGCGCTGTGCCAGACCATGGCCGAGTATTGGCGCCTGCCCCAGTGGGTCACCCAGGGTTATCGACTGCTGCTGGAAGAGCGCGAGCAACTGGCCCAGGTGCTGAATATCGCCCGCGACGAAGACCTGCTCAGCCAGCAACACCGCCTGGACGCCGAGCCCGGCCTGCGGCGCTGGTTCAACCAGCCGGCCAATACCGTACTGCTGGCCAACAACCTGGCCCTGGCGGCACAGGTCGGCTGGGACAACCCGCACCTGCTGCGCTGGCAACTGCTGACCGCGCTGTACCTGCAAACCTCGCTGGAAGATGTGCAGCAGCAGGTGCACCAGCAGGCTGCCGCCAGCGCCCGCCGCCACGCTCGGCATGCCCTGTTCCACCCGGCCGAGGCCTTGATCTGGCCGTGGCACCAACGCCGCCCTCACCCGGACATGCTGGCCCCGCCACCGCCCAGCAGCGACGACCTGGCACGCTGGCGCACGCTGTGCCAGCACCTGCTGGCCCAACCCAGCCCGTTCACCAACACCGTGCACCTGGCCACGCAGGCTCGTGAGGCCCTGCTGGCCTGCGGCATGCAACGCATCATGCTGCTTAGCCTGGACAAGGCCAGTGACTACCTGCGCGTGCAGCAAATTGCCGGCCTGCCCAAGGAGGCCGGGGCTCTGGCCCTGCAGGTATCGCAGAACAAGCTGCTGCAAAAGCTGCTGAGCCAGGCCGGGCAGTTGCGCATCACACCGGAAAACCACAGCCAGTTCTCGGCGCTGTTGCCCGCCCCGCTGCGCACCTTGTTCCGCAGCGAACATGTACTGCTTCGCTCGCTGGCTGCGAACGACCAGGTGCTGATGCTGTTGGTGGCCGACCAGGGCTGCCGGCCTTTGGCCGATATCAGCGTGCAAGCCTTCGGTAAGACCGCGCAATGCATCGAGCGGGCCTTGTCGGTGTTTACCAACCGCAAGGGTTGAGCCTTGCGCTACAATCGCCCCTCTTTCCACACTGGAGACCGTGGATGACCGACTTTTCCGGCCTGCCCCTGGTGATCGAAGCTGCAGACCTGCTGCCACGCCTGGATTCGCCGCAGCTGATCCTGGTCGACCTGAGCAGCGCCAACCGCTATGTCAGCGGGCATATCCCCGGCGCGCGCTTTGTCGAAGGCAAGCGCACCCAGCTCGGCCAGCCCCCGGCGCCCGGCCTGCTGCCAGCCCTGGGCGAGCTCGAAAAACTGTTCAGCGAACTCGGCCACCGCGCCGATGCCGTGTATGTGGTGTACGACGATGAAGGCGGCGGCTGGGCCGGGCGCTTCATCTGGCTGCTCGATGTCATCGGCCACAAGCGCTACCACTACCTCAATGGCGGTATCCAGGCCTGGCCGGCAGACAAGCTGTCCACTGAAGTGCCTGCCATTGGCAACGCCCCGGTGCACCTGCACATAGACAGCGCACCCACTGCCACCCGCGAGTACCTGCAAAGCCGCCTGGGCGCCGATGACCTGGTCATCTGGGACGCGCGCGGCCCGCAGGAATTCAACGGCGAAAAAGTGCTGGCAGCCAAAGGCGGCCACATCCCCGGCGCAATCAACTTCGAGTGGACCGCCGGCATGGACCTCAACGACCACCTGCGCATTCGCCAGGACATCAAACAAGTCCTCGAGCAACTGGGCATCACCCCTGACAAGGAGGTGATCACCCACTGCCAGACCCACCGCCGCTCCGGTTTCACTTACCTGGTGGCCAAGGCCCTCGGCTACCCACGTGTCAAGGCCTACGCCGGCTCGTGGAGCGAATGGGGCAACCACCCGGACACGCCTGTAGAAGTCTAAGGAACCTGCATGAAATCCCGTCTGTTCATCATCAGCCAGTACCTGCTGCCGCACCACCTGCTGTCGCGGCTGGCCGGCTGCATCGCCGAGTGCCGCGTGCGCTGGTTCAAGAACGCCTTCACCGCATGGTTCGCCAAGCGCTACCAGGTGAACATGAGCGAGGCGCTGGTCGAAGACCTGAGCGCTTACGAGCACTTCAATGCGTTCTTCACCCGCGCCTTGAAACCTGGTGCCCGTCCGCTGGACGAATCCCCGGGCGCCATCCTGTGCCCGGCCGACGGTGCGGTCAGCCAGCTTGGCCCTATCGAGCACGGTCGTATCTTCCAGGCCAAAGGCCACGGTTTCAGCGCGCAAGAGCTGCTGGGCGGTGATCCGGCCATGGCCGCGCCGTTCATGGGCGGCGAGTTTGCCACCATCTACCTTTCGCCCAAGGACTACCACCGCGTGCACATGCCGCTGGCCGGCACCCTGCGCGAAATGGTCTATGTGCCGGGCCGCCTGTTCTCGGTCAACCAGACCACCGCAGAGAATGTCCCCGAGCTGTTCGCTCGCAACGAGCGTGTGGTCTGCCTGTTCGATACAGAGCGTGGGCCAATGGCTGTGGTACTGGTCGGCGCGATGATCGTCGCTTCGATCGAAACGGTATGGGCCGGGCTGGTCACACCGCCCAAACGTGAGCTGAAGACCTTCCGCTACGACGAAGCCAGCCGCACGCCGATCCACCTGGAGAAAGGTGCCGAACTAGGCCGCTTCAAGCTGGGTTCGACCGCCATCGTGCTGTTCGGGCCGGAGCAGGTGAAGTGGGCTGAGAGCCTGGGTGCGGGTTCTGCAGTGCGCATGGGGCAGCAGCTGGCGGCGCCTGCGCAGGCTTGATTCGAGCCATATGAAAAAGGCCCTGCATAGGCAGGGCCTTTTTCGTTGGGCCGTCATGCGGCCCCAGATTTACGGATCAGCCGCGGGCGTCGCGGTCACGCAGGCCCAGCAGATACAGCACCCCATCCAGCCCCAAGGTGGAAATCGCCTGCTTGGCCGACTGGCGCACCAGCGGCTTGGCACGAAACGCCACGCCCAAACCGGCCAGCGACAGCATCGGCAGGTCATTGGCACCATCGCCCACGGCGATGGTCTGCTCCAGTTGCAAGCCTTCGTCACTGGCCAGCTTCTTCAACAAATCGGCCTTGCGCTGGGCATCGACAATCGGCTCAACAGCCACGCCCGTCACCTTGCCATCGACCACTTCAAGTTCGTTGGCGAACACATAGTCGATACCCAGGCGCGCCTGCACCTGACGAGCGAAATAGGTAAAGCCACCGGACAGAATCGCGGTCTTGTATCCCAGGCGCTTGAGCTCGGCAAACAGGTTCTCGGCACCCTCGGTCAGGCGCAGCGATGCCCCGATCTCGTCCAGTACCCCCACATCCAGGCCCTTGAGCAGCGCCATGCGCTCTTTGAAGCTGGCGCGGAAGTCCAGTTCACCGCGCATGGCGCGCTCGGTGATCGCCGCCACCTGCTCACCCACACCCGCCGCCTTGGCCAGTTCGTCGATGACTTCGGCCTCGATCAGCGTGGAGTCCATGTCGAACACCGCCAGGCGGCGGTTACGGCGGAACAGATCGTCCTTCTGGAAGGCAATGTCGACGCTCAGCTCTTCAGCCAGAGCAAAGAAGTCGGCACGCAGGGCCTGGGCATCGCTCGGCACACCGCGCACGGAGATCTCGACGGCTGCCTTACCCTTGTCGGTTTCGGCATCCAGTGCCACCCGGGCCGACAGGCGCTCGATACGCTCGATGGTCAGGCCGTACTGGCTGATCACCGCACTCACCCGCTGCAGTTGCTCGGGAGTAATCTTACGGCTGAGCAGGGTAACGATGTGGCGCGCTTCGCCATGCCCATCAGCCCAATGCTGGTAGTCCGCCTCGGAAATCGGCGTGTAACGGGCCTGCAGGTTCAGTTCGTGGGCTTTAGCCTGCACGCTTTGCAACAGCGCGGTAGCCACTTCGTTGTCCGGGATGTCGACCAGGATGCCAAACGACAAGGTGCCGTGCATGACCGCCAGGCCGATGTCGAGGATACTCACACCGCCCTGTAGCAGGACGCCGGTGATAGCCGCAGTGAGACCGGGACGGTCCTCACCGGTGATGTTGATCAGGACGATTTCGCGCACAACCTGGCTCCGACTTCGATGAAAAATGCGCATTCTACCGATTTTCCATGACCATCGGGCGCCAACGATACTTTGCCGACAAAACCCGGCTCGCTATACTCCCCCCACTTTCATGCCATTAAGAGCCGAGCTCTGTGAACCGGCCCACGCCAGTCAAACCAGACAATTTCTTCCTGATGATCTATCGCGCCCTGAGTCAACGTCGCGTGCCGCTGGCACTGCGCATCGCCTGCACCAACATTTTCCTGGTGGCGCTGGCGCTGGTGATCTACGCCTGCGTGATGGGCCTGCAGTTCAAGCAGGCCATGCATGAGCAGGCCGATGCCTTGGGCCAGAGCCTGACCACCCAGACGGCCACATCGGCCACCGAGCTGCTGGTGTCCAATGACATCCTCAGCCTCAACGTGCTATTGGGCAACCTGGTTAAAAACCCGCTGGTGGCCCATGCCGCAATCTACAGCGTGGATAACCGCATCCTCGCCGAAGCGGGCCAGCGCCCGCGCAACAGCCTGCTGGGCGAGGCCGAAGGCCTGTACCAGACCAAAATCACGTTCCAGGACGTGACGGCCGGGCAGCTGCGCATCAGCCTGGACATGAGCCAGTTCCAGCAACCGATGCTGATCAGCCTGCAGAGCATGGGCATTCTGGCCGCTATCCTGCTGGCCCTGGCCTTGGCCCTCAGCTTGCGTCAGGGCCGCTTCATCACCCTGCCACTGCTGCAACTGCGGGTATGGCTGCGCGACCCGCAGCCCTATACCCCGGCCACCGACCGCCAGGACGAAATTGGCGACATCGCCCGCCAGTTGCATGCACGCCTGGCCCCGCCTCCGCCCCCGGAGCCGGAGCCTGAGGAAGAAGACGACGAGCAGTTCGACGACCTGCCCGCCGCTGCCCCGGCACCCAAGGCCGTACCGCGCGCCAAGGCTGCCCTGGAAGACGAGGATGACGACGAGGCCTTCGCCGGCCTGCTGGACGACGACACTGCATCCAAGGCCGCCGCAGAGGTCGAGTCCGACGAGCCGCAGTACAGCGCCGTACTTGCCGTGCAGCTGGGCTCGCAGGAGCAACTGCGTCGCCTGCCACGCACACGCCTGGCCGAGCTGACCGAGCGCTACCGCGATTGCCTGGAGCACGCAGCCTCGCTCTACGACGGTGAAACCCACACGCTGAACGACGGCAGCACCTTGGTGCTGTTCCACAGCCGCGAGTGTGGCGAGGACTACCTGACCAACGCCATTTGCTGTGGCGAACTGTTGCGCGCCCTGGGCCACGCCCTGCAGATCGAGGTAGCCGACAGCGGCATTACCCTGCAACTGCAGCTAGGCCTGGTCTTGGGCAACGACCTGCATGGGCTGGAACTGGTTGACCTGTTGATGGCCGAGAAGGTCCAGGATGCCCTGGCACTGTCGCAGCACAGCCGTAACCTGTTGCTGGTAGAGCGGCAGATCAACGATGACGCCCTCATTCGCCAGCGTGCGCGTATTCGCCCGATCGCCAGCCCCGAAGGCGCCTGCTGTGTGGAGCGACTGATGGAGCCCTACCCGTCAATGCTGGAACGGCAACTGGCACGCATGCATGAGCACCGCGCCTGACAGGCATACGCTGCATCTACAGCGCATGTCTTGAGCCAGGCTCGTTTCCTTGCGATCACGTGCCTGGCGCAAGATCCAGCCAATAGCGCCCCCGGTAGGAGCGGGTTTACCCGCGAATACGGTGGCGGCGGCAACGGTGAACGGCGGGTGGAAATTGGCCAGCAGGGCCTGCCTCTTCGCGGGTAAACCCGCTCCTACGAAGACCGGCAGATACAAAAAAGCCCGCAGCGAATGCGGGCTTTGTCGTATCTGGCCGTTTGATCAGAACCGATAAACTTCCATATCGGTGCGAATCGGCGAGGCCATCGGGATTTTGGGTTTCTCCGGCCCCTTCTTCACCTGCGTCGGTGCAGCGGGCTTTTTCGGTGCTTCTTCGGCAATCGCCGGCTGGTTGGCCAGCGGCTTCACCGCCGTGCTCAGCTGTTCCGCCAGCTTCTGCAGCAGTTGGCCCTGAGCCTGCACCTGCGACGACTCACTGCCCTCGTGCTGCTGCTCGAGGTGAATGATACGGTTGTCACGCACACGGCCACGGCGGTCAAGCAGACGCCACTGGGCATCCAGGATGGCCGGCTGGTTCTTGCCCGAATCCAGGCGTGTAATCGACAACAGCACTTGCACGTCCGGGCTGAAGCCTGCGGTCGCCGGGGCCAGTACTACGCGTTGGCTGTCCAGGCGCCAGGCCAGTTGACGCACCAGCAGCTGGTCGATATCCGATGAAAGGCTGCCAGCCCAACGACCGTCGGTCGCCGCGCTCAGGCTGCCATCAGGTTGACGCTGCAGAAACGTCTCACGCTGAAGGTAATCGGCCACCGATACCGGGCCGAGTACCACGGCCATGCCCGCACTCTGCGACGGCTGGCCAGGATCACCACTGTCGAGCTGATACAGGGCAACCGGCTGATGCATGGTGCACCCGCCAAGGCCCAGCAGGCCAGTCATCAACAGCGCAAATGGAAGGCGCAGAAATTTCATCATCCCATCCAGGCGGCTGCCACAAGGCACACCGCAGTGATACATGTAGATTCAAACGGGCACACGGCCACGCCGGCACCGCAAGGGGCATATCATCCGCGAAATAACCGTCCGACTCCAGCATTTCTGCCCGAAACGGCGTTGAAATTGCCGTTCCAGACATTACAACCGGTTATGTCGGCACTTCCACCTGCAACCCATCGACGCGCTGGAACCCGCGTGGCAGCTTGCTGCCGCGCCGACCGCGCTCGCCCTTGTAGTGCTCCAGGTCGTCCGCCTTCAAAGACAGGGTACGCTTGCCGGCTTGCAATACAAGGGTCGCGCCTTCGGGAATCACCGCCAGATCGGTAACAAATTCTTCACGGCTGGCCACCCGGTCACCCGGCACGCCAATGATCTTGTTGCCCTTGCCTTTACCCAGCTGCGGCAAGTCGCTGACCTTGAACACCAGCAAGCGGCCTTCGGTGGTCACGGCCGCCAACCAGTCCTGCTCGCGATCAGCCACTGGACGCGGGGTCATGACCTTGGCCCCGTTGGGCAAGCTGAGCAGGCCTTTGCCGGCCTTGTTCTTGGCCTGCAGGTCTTCACCCTTGACCACGAAGCCGTAACCGGCATCCGAAGCCACCACGTACAGCGCATCGTCGTCAGGCAACAACACACATTCGAAAGTCGCCCCCGGTGGCGGCGTCAGACGTCCAGTCAGCGGCTCGCCCTGGCCACGCGCCGATGGCAGGCTGTGGGCCGCCAGCGAGTAGCTGCGACCGGTGGAATCGATAAGCACGGCAAACTGGTTGGAGCGCCCGGCCGCAGCAGCCTTGAAACCGTCGCCGGCCTTGTAGGAAAGGCCAGTGGCGTCGATATCGTGGCCCTTGGCGCAGCGCACCCAGCCCTTCTCCGACAGCACCACGGTGACGGGCTCGGTCGGCATCAGCTCGTTTTCCGACAGCGCCTTGGCTTCGGCACGCGCTACGATCGGCGAGCGACGATCATCGCCATAGGTTTCGGCATCCTTGATCAGCTCGCTGCGCACCAGCTTGCGCAGTTTGGCCTCGCTCCCCAGCAAGGCCTGCAGCTTGGCTTGCTCCTTCAGCAACTCATCCTGCTCACCGCGGATCTTCATCTCTTCCAGGCGCGCCAACTGCCGCAGGCGGGTCTCGAGGATGTAGTCAGCCTGGATCTCGGTCAGCTCGAAACGTTCGATCAGGGCCTGCTTGGGGTATTCCTCAGTACGGATGATGTGGATCACTTCATCCAGGTTGAGGAATGCGGTGAGCAAACCGTCCAACAGGTGCAGGCGCCTCTCGACCTTATCCAGACGGTGCTGCAGGCGGCGACGAACGGTATTGGTGCGGAACTCCAGCCACTCCACCAAGATGGTTCGCAGGTTTTTCAACTGCGGCCGGCCGTCCAGGCCGATGATATTCACGTTAACCCGATAGGTGCTTTCCAGGTCGGTGGTAGCGAACAGGTGCTGCATCAGCTCGTCGACATCGACGCGGTTGGATCGCGGGATGATGACAATACGGCACGGGTTCTCGTGGTCCGACTCGTCGCGCAGGTCGGCGACCATCGGCAGCTTCTTGGCCTGCATCTGCGCGGCAATCTGCTCCAGCACTTTGGCCCCGGAGACCTGGTGCGGCAGCGCAGTGACGACGATATCGCCATCCTCGACGCGGTACACGGCACGCATGCGGATCGAGCCGCGGCCGCTTTCGTACATCTTGAGAATTTCAGCCCGCGGCGTGACGATCTCCGCCTCGGTCGGATAATCCGGCCCCTGGATGTGCTCGCACAACTGCTCGATGGTTGCCTTGGGCTCATCGAGCAGTCGCACACAGGCACTGGCCACCTCTCGCAGGTTGTGCGGCGGCACGTCGGTGGCCATGCCCACGGCGATACCGGTGGTACCGTTGAGCAGGATGTTGGGCAGGCGCGCAGGCAGCACGGCCGGCTCCTGCAATGTGCCGTCGAAGTTCGGCACCCAGTCCACGGTGCCCTGGCCGACTTCGCTGAGCAGCACTTCAGCGTAGCGTGACAGCCGCGCCTCGGTGTAGCGCATGGCGGCGAACGACTTCGGATCATCCGGCGCACCCCAGTTGCCCTGGCCATCGACCAGGGTGTAGCGGTAGCTGAACGGCTGCGCCATCAGCACCATGGCCTCGTAGCAGGCCGAATCGCCATGGGGATGGAACTTGCCGAGCACGTCACCGACGGCACGTGCCGACTTCTTGTGCTTGGCATCGGCATCGAGCCCCAACTCGCTCATGGCGTAGACGATGCGGCGCTGCACCGGCTTCAGGCCGTCGCCGATATGCGGCAAGGCACGGTCCATGATCACGTACATGGAGTAGTTGAGGTAGGCCTGTTCGGTGAAGTCAGCCAGCGAGCGGCGTTCTACGCCGTCCAGGCTGAGTTCCAGTGAGTCGCTCATGCGGGCCTCGTCATTTCAGGTTCTGGCGCAGCAGCATGGTGCCACCGCGCTGGGTAAATTCAAGTTGTTGCAGGGCACTCATGCCCAGCAGTACGGTGGCCCCATCCAGGCCCGGCACCACGATGGCGCGTACGTTCTGCAGGCGGATATCGCCCAGTTGCAGGCTGGTCAGGCGCGTGCGGTAACCTTCAGTACGGCCATTGGCGGTGCTCAGTAGCACCGGGCTACCGCGCTCCAGGCTCAGTTCATGAGCCAACGCCTCCGGGATCGCCACATCGGTGGCGCCGGTGTCGAGCATGAAATGCACCACCTGGCCGTTGATGGCACCATCCACCACGAAGTGGCCCTGGCCATTACTCAGCAGGCGCACTTCGATAAAGCCTTGACCATGTTCGGATTGCACCTGGCTGTTGGGATTACGCTGGCTGTCTTCCCACTGGCCGAAAAAACGCGTGGCAAGAAACAGCGCCGCCGCCCAAGCGACGATCATCAGCAACTTGCCCGCGCGCTTGCCCGGCGCCTGGCTCATGGTTTGGCGCTCCAGCCACCTTCCGGTGCGTCGAAGCGCCAGACGACTGGGCGGGTTTCACCGTCGGCACGGGCGCCGTTGTTGTTGTCCAGGCCAATCCAGGCGCCCTTGGCATCGATCACCAGTGCTTCGGCCAGGCCAAACGGCTGCGCGTAGCGCCGTGACTCGACCAGCGCATCAGCAGCGAACGACCAGCACCGCTCGACCTTGCCACTGTCGACATCACGTCGGCACACCCGGTAGGCGTTGCGTTCGAGGGTAAACAGCTTGCCCTCGAACCAGGCCAGGTCAGCGAAGTCGCGCGACAGGGCCCTGGCATTGGGCATCTGCGCGGGTTGCATTTCGACCCCCGCCTCGCTCAGCAGCACGCAACCACGCCCGCAGGTCCAGACCGACTGCTGGCGCTCGATAGCCAGCAGGCCACGGCGCTCACGCTCGGCAGCCAGCCACAGGCGGTCACCCGCGGGGTTGATCGCCAGGCCTTCGAACAGGGCATTGAAGTTCAGCAGCATGCCGCTTGCCCGGGCCTGGCGCACCATGGCCGAGTCGATCCTCAACCAGTCCGGCTCGCCTTCCAGCGGCAATTGCAGCACCGCGGCATGCGCCTCACTGACCAGATAGAGGTTACCCGCCTGGTCACAGGTGATACCTTCGAAATCCAGCTCGCCACCGCGAATGTACGATGCCGCCCAATTGCGCGACTTCAACCCCCATGGCAGGCCGCTTTCCGGGACAGCCGGCGGGGTGAAGGTCAGCGGCTGCGCGCGCCAGGTGGGGTTCTGCTGATCGAAGCGGTAGATACGGTCGTCGTCACGGTCGGACACGCCCCACAACCCGCCCCGGCATTCCACCAGCCCCGACAGGTTGCCACCGCGCATACCGTCAATCGGGTGCTCGGCTGTCATCTTCAGCTCTGGCCAGTTGCCCGCCAGGGTAGGCAGGGCAACCAGCGCCAGGCAAACGGCAAGTACTTGCCGAATCAAACCATGACCTCGGCCAGGTTGCCCTTGGTTTCCAGCCAACTCTTGCGGTCACCGGCGCGCTTCTTGGCCAGCAGCTTGTCCATCAGCTCGCAGGTGGCTTCTACGTCGTCCAGGGTCAGCTGCACCAGGCGCCGGGTATTCGGGTCCATGGTGGTTTCGCGCAACTGCGGCGGGTTCATCTCGCCCAGGCCCTTGAAGCGTGTTACCTGCGGCTTGCCGCGCTTCTTCTCGGCCACCAGGCGGTCGAGGATGCCGTCACGCTCGGCTTCGTCGAGGGCGTAGTAGATTTCCTTGCCCAGGTCGATGCGGTACAGGGGCGGCATGGCCACGTAAACGTGCCCAGCTTCGACCAGTGCCCGGAAGTGCTGAACAAACAGCGCACACAGCAATGTGGCGATGTGCAGACCATCGGAGTCAGCGTCGGCGAGGATGCAAATCTTGCCATAGCGCAGCTGCGCAAGGTCGGTTGCCCCCGGATCGACGCCAATGGCCACGGCAATGTTGTGCACTTCCTGGCTGGCCAGGACTTCGCCACCGTCCACTTCCCAAGTGTTAAGGATCTTGCCGCGCAGCGGCAGGATGGCCTGGAACTCCTTGTCCCGCGCCTGCTTGGCCGAACCACCGGCCGAGTCACCCTCGACCAGGAACAACTCGGCACGCATCGGGTCCTGGCCCGCACAATCGGCCAGCTTGCCGGGCAATGCCGGGCCCTGTGTGATGCGCTTGCGCTCGACCTTCTTGCTGGCCTTGAGGCGGCGACCGGCGTTGCTGATGGCCAGTTCTGCCAGTTGCATGCCCAGCTCGGGGTGGGCGTTGAGCCACAGGCTGAAAGCATCCTTGACCACACCGGAGACGAACGCGGCGGCCTCGCGCGATGACAGGCGCTCTTTGGTCTGCCCGGAGAACTGCGGGTCCTGCATCTTCATCGACAGTACGAAAGTGATGCGCTCCCAAACGTCTTCCGGCGCCAGCTTCACCCCGCGCGGCAGCAAGTTGCGGAACTCGCAGAACTCACGCATGGCATCCAGCAGGCCCTGGCGCAGGCCGTTGACGTGGGTGCCGCCCTGGGCGGTGGGGATCAGGTTGACGTAGCTTTCCTGAATGCTGTCGCCGCCTTCGGGCAGCCACAGCAAAGCCCAGTCAACCGCTTCCTTGTTACCCGCCAGGCTGCCACAGAACGGCTCGTCGGGCAGGCGCTGGAATTCGTTGACCGAGTCGACCAGGTAGGAGCGCAGGCCATCCTCGTAGTGCCATTCCACCTTTTCGCCGCTGGCCTTGTCCTCGAAGCTGACCAGCAGCCCCGGGCACAATACCGCCTTGGCCTTGAGCACGTGCTTGAGACGGCTGATGGAAAACTTGGGCGAGTCGAAGTACTTCGGGTCTGGGCTGAAGTACACGCTGGTGCCGGTGTTGCGCTTGCCAACCGAGCCGACCACTTCCAGCTCGCTGGCCTTGAAGCCATCGGCAAAGGTCATCTGGTATTCATTGCCGTCACGCTTGACGCGCACACGCACCTGCGTCGACAGGGCGTTGACCACCGAGATGCCCACCCCGTGCAGGCCACCGGAAAACTGATAGTTCTTGTTGGAGAACTTGCCGCCGGCGTGCAGCTTGGTGAGGATCAGCTCGACCCCGGACACGCCCTCTTCCGGATGGATGTCCACCGGCATGCCGCGGCCGTCGTCGCTGACTTCCAGCGAGTGGTCGGCATGCAGGATGACCTGCACCGAACGCGCGTGACCGGCCAGTGCTTCGTCGACACTGTTGTCGATGACTTCCTGGGCCAGGTGGTTGGGGCGGCTGGTATCGGTGTACATGCCCGGCCGCTTGCGGACCGGATCAAGGCCCGAGAGGACTTCGATGGCGTCTGCGTTATAGGCGCTAGCGCTGGGATTGGCCATAGGGTCTCGTCGTCAGTCTGGTGAATGCAAAAAAGTCAAAATACAGAAAAATCGAGCGCCGCATACTGCCCACGGGCAATGCCGGCGAAGGCCAGCAGTGCCGGCAGGCGCTCGGCGAAGCCCTGGAAGCTGTGGTCGCCACCGGCCTGGATACGCAGGGCACAAGCATGGTAATAGCGCTCGGCATGGCGATAGTCCAGGGTTTCATCGGCGGTCTGCAGCCACACTTGATAGCGGTCGGCATCGGCCGGGGCCGCGACTTCCAGTTCGGCCAGGGCCTGAACGTGATCGTGGGTCAGTTCCCAGGTTTCACCGCTGTAATGGTTGCGCTGGGTGCCCAGGTAACCGTCGAAATGCTTGTGCGGGGTTACCGCCGGGTTGACCAGCAGGGCCTTGAGGCCATGGCGCTCGGCCAGATGGGTGGCATAGTAGCCGCCGAGCGAACTGCCCACCAGCAGTGGCGCACCCAGTTCGGCGATGGCCGCTTCGAGCTGGACCATGGCTTGCCGTGGGTGGTGGTGCAGGGCCGGCACTCGCAGCTGGTCGGCCAGGCCGAGCTGCTGCATGACTGCCTCCAGCTGACGCGCCTTGGTCGAAAGCGGCGAGCTGTTGAAGCCATGGATATAGAGGATGGAACCCGACATGCTGCCCCCGGAATCTGTGGCTTCGCGCCTGATAATGCGGGCGCAGGGACGCGCAGTGTAGCGCGTTCGCCGGGTTTTGGCGCCGCACAGGGGTTTTAGCAACACATTCTTCAACAGCTTTGAGAGTGCCGGGGGCGCTTTGCGCCCCTATCGCGACACAAGGCCCCACACAGGGGTACGCGATCTCCTGTGGGAGCGGCCTTGCGTCGCGATAGGGCTGCGCAGCAGCCCCAAAATCATCAATAGCCAGGGCTATCGAAGTCGAGCTGCACCTCGAAATCCAGCGCCCGCTCCACCCCGGTTTCCAGCCGCCCGTCGGCATGCAGGCGCAACCAGCGGTACCCCGGATGCTCTTCGCTCACCTGAAAGTCTTCGCTGCGCGCCGCGAACTGAATGCAGGTCGACGGCGTGGCCAGCAGGCGCCGCCCCCCTCGGACCTCATCCCATTCCTGATGCACATGCCCCCATAGCAAAGCCCGTACCTGTGGATATCCTTCAACGATATCGAACAGCGCCTGGGCATTGCGCAAGCCGATCGGCGCGATCCAGGCGCAGCCGATGTCCACTGGCTGATGGTGAAAGCACACCAGGCAATGCCGCTCGCCAGCCTCTTTCAAGGCGGCTTCCAGCACGGCCAGTTGGTCATCTTGCAGAAACCCGTGGGTAGCACCGTGCACGGCGGTGTTGAGCATGACTACCCGCCATGCGCCAATATCGGTCACCGCCTGCACCAGTTCCGGCGCCACCTGCGCCATCACCTGAGCCTCGTCATGGTTGCCCGGCAGCCAGCGCGTGGGCACGGCAAACGGTGCGGTCAGCTCACGAAACGCTTCATAGGAAGCCACGCTGGCATCCTGGGACAGGTCGCCCGTGCACAGCAGCAAGTCGACAAGCGGCTGCTCGCGCCGCACCTGGGCCACCACGTGGCGCAGGCTGTCTCGGGTCCTGAGGCCCAGCATGCTGCCAGCCGGGTCGGCGAACAGGTGGGCATCGGTCAGTTGCACCACATGCACGGGGCGGGATTGGTCTGGCGGCGACAACGGCCATCTCCTCGAATGGATTCAGCGGGAATTATGGCTGTGCGACGGTGACGAGCAAACACCCGCAACCGACTCACGTCACAATTCAGCGAACACTTGCCAGTTCGTGGCCGCAGGCCAGGCAGTGGCTGAGCCATTCACCCAGGAACAGGTTGAGCTGGGCCTTTTCGTCCGGCTGGTGCATGGCGTCGTTCGGATACGGGTAGATGCTGCGCAGGCGCCGAGTGTGTTCGGCACTGACCACTTCGGCCATGCGCGCATCGTGATACACCTGCACTTCCAGGTGTGGCACTGGCAACCACGGCAGGCTGTGTTCCTGGCGCACATGCAGGGTGGTGGTGTACGGGCAGGCCAGCACCACGTCGAGCACCAGCACGCCAAGCATCTGGTCACCCTGGGTCATGCCGATGCGGCGCGAGCTCTGGGTGGTGCGCATGTCGGGCAACAAGCGCATCAGCCGGGCGTAGTTGGCCTCGCAGGCCGCCTGCAGCCCGACCAGGTCGACTCGATAGCGCTCGCGCAGCAGGTTCACTTCCACATACCTCTTACTTCGTCACGGTTCAGCGCCAGCCATTGCAGGCCAATGATGGTGGCCGCATTGCAGATGCGCCCGTCGCGCACCGCCTGCAGGGCATCCTCGAACGCCCACACGCGTACGCGAATGTCTTCGCCCTCTTCCTCCAGGCCATGCAGCCCTCCCGCGCCCTCGCTGCTGCAACGGCCGAGGAACAGGTGAACGTATTCGTCACTGCCGCCAGGCGACGGGAAGTAGCGGGTCATCGGCCAAAGGGCGCTGAAGGTCAGGCCTGCTTCTTCTTCAGCCTCGCGATGGGCGACTTCCTCGGGCTGCTCGTCTTTGTCGATCAGCCCGGCAACCATCTCGATCAGCCAAGGGTTGGCGACCTTGTCCAGTGCGCCCACGCGGAACTGCTCGATCAGCACCACTTCGTCGCGCGCAGGGTCGTACGGCAGCACGCATACCGCATCGTGGCGCACAAACAGTTCGCGACTGATCTCGCGCCCCATGCCCCCGGCAAATAGCTCGTGGCGCAGGCGTAACTTGTCGAGCTTGTAAAAGCCCTGGAAGCAATTGGCCCGCTCGATGATTTCGAAGCCCTTGGGCACAGCGTTCAACGCGTCTGACATGGAAATCCTCATTACCTCAAATACTGCTTCGCGCCATCCTACTCCGCACGCCTGTTGGTTTCACCCCTTTCCAGCAACCGCCGGCGCACTCGGGACAGCAGCCCTTCACTCTGTTAGCTTAGTGGCGAACTGAAGGCCGCGCAGACGGTCAAAGGCCGACTTTTCCCTGTTCTGCAAGGATCATCATGACACTTGTCAAACTGACTTCCGTGGCCGTGCTGGCACTCGCTCTGGGCGCCTGCCAGAGCCTGTTCACGCCCAACTACCGGGCCCCGCTCGAGGTCAAGCGCGACGCCTGGGAGCATGTCAAACCCGGCTGCAGCGAGAGCGACTGCCCGCTGGTGAACATCGACATGATCCACTTCCCGGCCCTGCCCAAGCTCGACGGCATCGTCGAAAAACGCCTGCTGCAACTGACCGAAGACAATCAGCATGGCACCGCACCAGCCACCCTGCAGGCCTACGAACAGCAATATCTGGCCAGTGCCGACAAACGTAACAGCAGCTACTTGCAAGCCAAGGTACGCGAGCAGCATGACGGGCTGGTGATCATCGAGTTGTCCAGCTACCTGGACAGCGGTGGCGCCCACGGCATGCCCGGGCGCGGCTTCATCAACTATTCACGCAAGCTGGACAAGGTGCTGACCCTGCAGGACATGCTGGTGCCCGGCCAGGAAGACACCTTCTGGAAAACCGTCGAAGAATCGCACCGTGCCTGGCTGATGAGCGTGGGAATGGACAAGGATGCCGAGTTCGTCAAGACCTGGCCGTTCAAGAAATCGCCGCACGTCGCCCTGACGTACGGCGCGGTAGTGGTCAAGTACGAGGTCTATGCCATCGCGCCCTATTCCATGGGCCACGTGGAACTGAAGATCCCCTACCCGCGCCTGAATGGCGTACTCAAGCCTGAACTGTTTCCCGGCCGCGGCTGAGGCTTAGCAGCCCATGCAGCACACCTGCCAGCAGCAATGCGGGCAGGGTAGCGCCCAGTTCCGGCGCCTTGGCGGCAATCAGGTGATAGGCCACCGCCCCGGCAAACCAGGCCACCAACGCCTGCCAGTGCAAGCCATTGACCTGCGCTGGCAGACGGCGTCGACGGACCACGTAGTGGTCCATCAGCACCACGCCGAACAGCGGTGCGAACACCGAGCCGATCAGCAACAGGAAGTTTTCGTACTGTGCCAGTGGCGCCAACAGGGCGATCAGGGTGCACAACACGCCGATGGCCAGCGCCAGGTGCTCGACCTTCAGCGGTAGCAGCACACCGGTGGAAACCGCCGCCGAGTGAATGTCGGCGAAGGCCTTTTCCGACTCGTCCAGCAGAATAAGCAGCAGCGGAATCCCCATGCCGGCGCCTGCCAGGGCCAGCAGCAGGGCATTGACTTCGCCACTGGCGGCGAACGCCAGCGTGTACGCCACGCCCAGGCTCATCAGCCAGGTGTTGCCGATGAAGTAGCCAACGACCGTGCCGCCGAACACATGCTTGCCATTGCGGGCAAAGCGCGAGTAGTCAGCGATCAGCGGCAGCCAGGACAGCGGCATGGCGATGACGATATCGAAGCCAACCGCCAGCGACATCGAACCATCCCCGGCACGGTTCCACAGTTCGGCCAGGTCGGCCTTGGCGAACAGGTTCCAGGTCAGCCACAGGCAAGCGCCCAGCAACAACCAGATGCCCCAGGCGCGCAGCACCTTGCGCACGAAGGCCAGTGGCCCGCTGACGGCCAGCAGGGTGGCCAGGGCACCGAAGCACAGCGTCCAGAGCATGGGGCTGTTCCAGGCACTGTCCTCACCGAACGCTCGCGCCCCCAGCAAGCTGGCAGCATCGCGCATGACGATAATCTCGAAAGCGCCCCAACCCACCAGTTGCAGCAAGTTGAGCAGCGCCGGCAAGCGCGCGCCATGGCTGCCCAGGCTGAGTTTCAGGGTGCCCATGGCGGACAGGCCGGTGTCGCTGCCGATAACCCCCGCCGCACCCAGCAACAGCACACCGACACCGGTGCCCAGGGCGATGGCCAGCACGGCGCCAGCAAGGCCCAGGCCTGGCGCCAGCATGGCGCCGACCTGCAGCACCATCAGGCCGATGCCGAGGGAAAACCACAGTGAAAACAGGTCGCGAGCACCGAAGATGCGCTGCTGGATGGGGATTGGATGGTCGGGAGAGAACTGGCTGGGTGATGTCATGGTTGGCGCTCGCCGGCAATATTGTTGGTGTTCCTGGCGAGGACTTCGTCCTCGTATCGCGACGCAAGGCCGCTCCCACAAAAACCACGCAGGCTTCGAGGCTTGCGCGGTCCTTGTGGGAGCGGCCTTGCGTCGCGAAAGGGCCGCAAAGCGGCCCCAGCGTGCTTACACTTTGTGGTACAGCTGGCTGCCTTCCTGGCGGAACCGCTCGGCCTGCTCACGCATGCCTTGCTCGACCGTCACATCCACGGCCTCGATCTTGGCAGCGTACTCACGCACTTCCTGGGTGATCTTCATCGAGCAGAACTTCGGCCCGCACATCGAGCAGAAGTGCGCGACCTTGGCCGATTCCTTCGGCAGGGTCTCGTCGTGGAAAGCGCGGGCGGTGTCCGGGTCGAGGCCCAGGTTGAACTGGTCTTCCCAACGGAACTCGAAACGCGCCTTGGACAAGGCGTTGTCGCGAATCTGTGCACCCGGGTGGCCCTTGGCAAGGTCGGCGGCATGCGCGGCGATCTTATAGGTGATGATGCCGGTCTTGACGTCGTCCTTGTTCGGCAGGCCCAGGTGCTCCTTCGGCGTGACGTAGCAGAGCATGGCGCAACCGAACCAGCCGATCATCGCCGCACCAATGCCCGAGGTGATGTGGTCGTAACCCGGCGCGATGTCGGTGGTCAGTGGGCCGAGGGTGTAGAACGGCGCCTCGTCGCAGCACTCCAGCTGCTTGTCCATGTTCTCTTTGATCAATTGCATCGGCACGTGGCCGGGGCCTTCGATCATGCATTGCACGTCGTGCTTCCAGGCAATCTTGGTCAGCTCGCCGAGGGTTTCCAGCTCACCGAATTGCGCGGCGTCGTTGGCGTCGGCAATCGAGCCAGGGCGCAGGCCGTCGCCCAGCGAGAAGCTGACGTCGTAGGCCTTCATGATTTCGCAGATTTCGTCGAAGTGGGTGTACAGGAAGTTTTCCTTGTGGTGCGCCAGGCACCACTTGGCCATGATCGAGCCACCGCGGCTGACGATGCCGGTGACCCGCTTGGCGGTCAGGGGCACATAGCGCAGCAACACACCGGCGTGAATGGTGAAGTAGTCCACGCCCTGTTCGGCCTGCTCGATCAGGGTGTCGCGGAACAGTTCCCAGGTCAGGTCCTCTGCCACGCCGTTGACCTTTTCCAGGGCCTGGTAGATCGGCACGGTACCGATCGGCACCGGCGAGTTGCGAATGATCCACTCGCGGGTTTCGTGGATGTGCTTGCCGGTGGACAGGTCCATGACCGTGTCCGAGCCCCAGCGGATGCCCCAGGTCAGCTTGGCCACCTCTTCCTCGATCGAGGAACCCAGGGCGCTGTTGCCGATGTTGCCGTTGATCTTCACCAGGAAGTTGCGACCGATGATCATCGGCTCTACTTCCGGGTGGTTGATGTTGGCCGGAATGATCGCGCGGCCACGGGCGATTTCCTGGCGAACGAATTCAGGGGTGATTTCTTTCGGGATGTTGGCACCGAAGCTGTGGCCGGCATGTTGCTCATTCAGCAGGCCGGCGGCGCGGGCCTCCTGCAGCTTCATGTTTTCGCGGATGGCCACGTATTCCATTTCGGCGGTGATGATGCCCTGACGGGCATAGTGCATCTGCGAGACGTTGGCGCCGGCCTTGGCACGACGCGGGTTGCGCACATGGGCGAAACGCAGCTTGGCCAGCTCTGCATCGTTCAGGCGCTGCTGACCGAAGTCGGAGCTCAGGCCTTCCAGGCGCTCGGTGTCACCGCGGGCTTCGATCCACGCCGAACGCACATCGGCCAGGCCTTTGCGCACGTCGATGATCACGTCGGGGTCGGTGTACGGGCCAGACGTGTCATACACCAGCACCGGGGCGTTGGACTCGCCGCCGAAATCGGTCGGGGTGTCATCCAGGCTGATTTCACGCATGGGGACGCGGATGTCCGGGCGCGAGCCTTCGACATACACCTTGCGCGAACGCGGGAACGGTTGCACGGACTGCTGATCGACTTGTGCCGATTCGCTGAGGTTGATCGCTTTTTCTTGTTTGGTCATCACAGGCTCTCCTGACGGCTTCCTAGCAGTGGAATGTCGGGGTGAACCTGAAACGCGCGGACGCACCCTCTTTGGGTGCAGTGCCGGACATGGGGGTGCCTGAAGCTGTAGCAGCTGTGACAATCCCGGACCTGGCACAAGAGGCTCCCCGGGAAGGCGAGCAATCTTGTTCCCTACGCAGGCGCTAACCTGATCAGGTTCAACGGGATCCGCACCTCTGCGATCTCAGCCTTTGCTTCAAGGCACCCCGACAAGAACATGCGCAGTCTAGACTGGAGTGGTCAGCAAAGCCAAGCAGGTAAATGCGCGGATGATGAAAGGCAAACCGAGCGATTGTTGCCGGGTGCGCATGGCACTACACTGGCCCATCGCTCGATACTCAACAGTTCAGTAATTAAATTTCGTACAAGGATTGCCTCTATGCTGCGCAAACTCTCACTGGCGATAGCCGTGTCTTGTGCGTCCAACGGAGTGGTCTGGGCAGCGGACGTGCCTTCGACAGTCAAAACCGATCTGGTCAGCGTCTACCAGGAAGCAGTGGACAACAACGCTGACCTGGCTGCAGCACGCGCCGATTACGGGGCACGCCGCGAAGTGGTGCCGCAGGCCCGCGCCGGGTTGCTGCCAAACCTGTCGGCCGGTGCCGAGATGATGAACACCCGCACCAAGCTGGACGAGCCGTCCATGACGTCCAATCGCAGCGGCAACGCCTGGAGCGCGACCCTGGCTCAGCCGATCTTCCGCGCTGATCGCTGGTTCCAGTTGCAAGCCGCCGAAGCAGTCAACGAACAGGCAGCACTGGAGCTGTCGGCGACCGAGCAAAACCTGATCCTGCAAACCGCGCAAAACTACTTCGCCGTCCTCCGCGCCCAGGACAACCTGGCCGCCACCAAGGCAGAAGAAGCCGCCTTCAAGCGCCAGCTGGATCAGTCCAACGAGCGTTTCGACGTGGGCCTTTCGGACAAGACCGACGTGCTGCAGTCCCAAGCCAGTTATGACACTGCACGGGCCAACCGGATCATCGCCGAACGCCAGGTGCAGGATGCCTTCGAGGCCCTGGTAACCCTGACCAACCGTGAGTACACCTCTATCCAGGGCGTGGTGCATAGCCTGCCGGTACAAGTGCCAACGCCCAACGATGCCAAAGCCTGGGTCGAAACCGCCGGGCGCCAGAACCTCAACCTGCTGGCCACCAACTACGCGGTTTCTGCCGCAGAAGAGACCCTGCGTCAGCGCAAGGCTGGGCATGCACCGACCCTGGACGCCGTGGCCAAGTACCAGAAGGGCGACAACGACAGCCTTGGCTTCACCAACCCATCGCAACTGGGGGTGCGCTACAGCGGCGACGTCGAGCAGACCAGCGTTGGCTTGCAACTGAACATACCGATCTACAGCGGCGGCCTGACCAGCTCGCAGGTACGCGAGGCTTACCAGCGCCTGAGCCAGAGCGAGCAACAGCGTGAAAGCCTGCGCCGCCAGGTCGTGGAAAACACCCGCAACCTGCACCGCGCAGTGAACACCGATGTGGAACAGGTACAGGCGCGCAAGCAGTCGATCATTTCCAACCAGAGCGCGCTGGAAGCCACTGAAATCGGCTACCAGGTCGGTACCCGCAACATCGTCGACGTGCTTGATGCCCAGCGCCAGCTGTACACCTCGGTGCGCGACTACAACAATAGCCGTTACGACTACATCCTCGACAACCTGAGCCTGAAGCAGGCAGCCGGCACCCTGAGCCCGCAAGACCTGCAGGACCTGAAGCGCTACCTGAAACCTGACTACAACCCGGACAAGGACTTCCTGCCGCCGGACCTGGCGGCAGCAGCGGCCAAGAACTTCGAGCGCAGGCCTTGAGGTAGGGGCTGGACCATTCGCGGGCAAGCCCGCTCCCACACGTACCGTGCCAGGCCTGAAGGCATGATGCACCTGTGAGAGCTGGCTTGCTGGCGATAGGCCGCCAATATCACTCCAGACATGTACGACAACGCCTAGGCGGCTACGGCAATCGTCGAGTCGATGCGTTGAGCCGACATATCACCGATAAGCACAGGCCCCGCAGGTTCAGGGGCGAACGCAGCCATTGCATCAACAAGATTCCCCAGGCTCGGTAGCGAGTGCTCGACAGCAACCAGCGATGACCCTGCTGAAAGGGCGGAAATCTCAGGCACGGCAACCGCTTCAGATGTGACCATTGCCGGCTGCGCAAAGATAAAGTCCTCCGCGGTCACCTGCGCAACTTCGAGCGCATCCAGGTACAGCATCTTCACAATACCTTCCTGCCCCGGCACTGCCTGGGTATCAACGGCTACACCGTGAATCTGCGCAAAGTCATTGAGTTTGAAGCGCTGGACTTTGCTGACGTGCAGATCCTCGAAGCGACTGATGCCTACCTGGGTCAGGTCAATCTTGTCGATACCGTGTCGGAACCCCCGAAGGGTGTTCTTGTAGTCGCTCACACCTTCTTGTTTTGTCACCAGAAACACGCTGGGCGCAACCGTCGGCGGGGAATATACCGTGCCTGCCAAAGAAGCCACCAACTGCCCGGATGCGTCACTGGCAAGCGACACGCCACCTGCACCACCGGTAAGCAGAACATTCGCGGTGACAGGCGGGGTCGTCTGCCCTTCAGGGCTGCCCTCGAAATAACCTGGCGCAGCGGTGAAAGCGTCAAGGAAACGGAAGTTCGCTGACCGCAGTTCGGCAATCGTAGTGTCCGCAATCGTCAGCTTCTGCCCACTGCCAAGGTCGAGCACAGTCGAATTGCCGTCCTGTTGCATCTGCAAGTCAGCAAACCCTGAACCACCAAAGCCGACCAGGTCGATCACCTCACGCGAAGTCTCGAACTGCTTGAGTACATCGTTACCGCCTGCACGCCTGTGGATGACAAAGCGGTCGGTACCCTCACCCCCCTTGAGGAGATTGTACCCACGGCCACCATCCAGTAATGCCCCGGCGGGCCCGGCGATCAAGGTATCGTCGCCATCACCACTGATAAGGTTTTGCACCGAACCAGGGGCTATGGTGAGCGCCGCACCGGCAATACTGGCGCTGCCGCTGGCCAGATCCACCGAGATACTGCGACTTACTGCAGCCGCGTTCAACGTATTGCGCCCGCCAGCGGTGCCGCTGATGGCATCGTCTAGCTTCGCGCGCCCTGGGTTTTCTGCCACCAGGTTCGCGTAGTCGTCGGTGAAGAAATAGATATCATCGGTGGTGCCGGGGCTGCCGACGAGGCGCAGCGTCCAGCGATCAAGCGTTAACGGTAAGCCAGCAACAGCATTACGCACCTCAAGCTTCCACTCCCCAGCCGAGCGCTCTGCGCGATGATGGGTCGACATGAACCCATATTTGAACGCCCCTGAACGCGAATCGCCCAGATCGTCATCACCAGAGCCCGGCGCCTTGCCTGTGCGATCGAGCAGTACGCTGCGCGTGCCGCCAGGCGACACCAGCGTGAGCGTCATGTCGCCAAGGCGGCCGACCATCGAGTGGACATCGACCTCCACATGCTCCACCAGCAAATCAGCCGGCAGGGTCAAAGACAAAGTCGCAACCTGCCCCGCCGCAACCTGTTGAGCCACTGGTGCACTGCTGGCTGTCAGCAGCCGTTCATTGGCCTTGGTCGCCCGGCTCCCCCAGGACTCGGCAAGGCGCACCGCGGCGCGGGCGTCGATCATGCCAAAGCCGTAGTCGTGGCTGGCGTGCATGCCACCGCCATTCCAATTGCGCCCTGCGTTGTAAGCCCATTGGGTTGATGCGTCATCCACTTTGCGCGCAGACAGTGCGAGGATCTGCTGAACATCCCGATAACCCAACCCCGGGTTGGCCTGCAACATCAACGCCACCACGCCTGAGACGATCGGCGCGGCGAAGCTGGTGCCCTGAGTCGTGCTGTAGGCGCTGCCGACCGACGCACCGCGCTCCGCTTCAAGGCTGACGCCACTGGATAGAACATGGCTCCCCGGTGCAGCGACCAGCAAGCTGGAGCCTGGATTGGAAAAGGGTGCCGTGGCAGCTTGCAGTACCGAGAGGTCTGCCTTTGCGTTGATGGCCGCCACTTCAATGGCGTGGCGGTTGTTGTTGGTCAGCGAGCCCTGTGCATTACCGCCTTTATGGCGCTGGTTGCCACCAGAGGCGACGACGATGGTGCCTAGCCCACCACGGCCGTTGGTGGCGGCAAGCGTAGTGCTGAACGCCAGCGCCAGAGCAGTATCGACTTTTCCTTCTGGAACATTTGTAAGTCCGAAGTCCGTTTTGAAACCCCAACTGTTGTTGGCTATGTCGTAGTTGACCATTTGCCCCAGATTGGTCAGGTCATCGCCTTTGTTGGCCAGGTAGTGCCCGCCGATCTTCGCCTCATATGCGATGCCGATCCCTCCTTGATCATTGCGCGCGCCAACCATGACCCCAGCCACTTGAGTGGCATGATTGGACGCCAAAGCGGGCAGCGTGCCATTGGTGCGTTGGGTTTTCAGCCAGATGGGATCGATATTCGGCTTGAGATCGGGGTGCCCGATGTCGAAGATTTCCGGCGCCACGGCAAACTCCCCTCCCGGCTCGAACTGCCCTATCCTCACCCCCTTGCCCGTGAAGTCACGCCATACCGGCGCGACATTGATCTCGTCCAGATACCACTGCCGCCCCGACAGCGGGTCAGCGGGGGATTGTTCATGGCGCAACGTTACCGTTGCCCGCAAGGGTGCTGATGCAGCACTGCCCACCTCGGTCACACTCATGGACGCGTTGCCGGCAGCATCGACCAAGTCGTAGCGGAAACTGACATCACCGTCATGGCCTGGTAACGGCGTGACCTCCACATCACCCTGCTCATTCAGCCGCACTGTTGCACCCTTGCCAGCGCTGACTGAGGCGATGCGCAATGGCCCGCTGCTGCCAAGTGGCTGGTCATTGCCCAGCAGCGCCGTTGCGGGGACTATCAGCGCCGTGTCAGTGGTGGCGAATGTAGCCAGTTGCTCAGGCGAGAGCCTGTCGCCGATTGGCATGGCTCCCCGGCCGAGAAGATCGATGGCAGCAATGTCGGCGAAGCTGAGTTTCTGGATGTTGCTCAAGCTCAGACGGCCATCTCGTCCCGCCACGGTGTCGGTGATCAGGTGGCCCGATTCGGTACGTGTGATCAGGTACTCGTCGTGAGCACCATGCAAACTGACCAGGTTGGTGCCCGCGCCTCCGTCGATCGTGGCATCGCCGCGTCCGGCCTCGATCACGTCATCGGCAGCACCGCCTGTAATCCGATCAGCGCCACCACCGGCGTAAATGATACTTCCGCCCGCCGAGGCCTGAATGCGATCCCCCTTGGGGCCCGCATAGATCACCGACTTGCCGGTACCACCGATGATGTCGTTACGGCCCGTACCGCCAACCAGCACATCGTTGCCGCCACCGCCAATCAGCAAGCTGTCGCCCGAGCCGCCCTTGATGAAAACTCCGCGTTGACCGCCGCTGGCGATGATGTCCTTACCCCGCCCGCCTTGCGCAATGGTCAGCCCGGCCTTGGCCATGTTCAGCCCAACGCCATGCTCCCCCACGATCAGTGCCGTGTCGCGCCCACCATTGCCCTGCATGTTCGCCCAATCGTCGCTGGCACTGATCACGAATACATCGTCGCCCGCCCCGCCGTGATAGGTGTTGCTGCCACCGCCACCAACCAGCCAACTGCCCTCTGGGGCCGCGGTCAAGACATCATCGCCCGCGCTGCCGTACAGCGTCTGTACGCCGAGCGCTGCGGCGTCCAGCGTGCTGCCTTGAGTACTCTGGCTGATGTAGGCCCTTCGGGAAGTGGGCCCGCTTGACGAAGTCAGTAGAGCGCCACCCTCCTGGGCCTCGATCCGATTACCGACGGTATCGGCGAGAAACCTCACCGCCAGTACTTCCCGGTCCTCACCATTGACAGTGAAAGCGCCTCGGGAAATGACCTCGTTACCCTGACGCACCTCTCCTACCGGCTCGACCTGGCCGAGCTTGATCTGGCTAATGCCATGCTCCTGCAATGCCCTCAGCTCACCGGCATCGGCACGCCCGTCGTGGTTGCCATCGACCCACACCTTCAATTGCGCCCAGACGGCGTCTTCAACGTTGATGACGCCATCGGCGTTGGCGTCAACACTTGCCAGGGCGGCGAAGCCATCCTTGAACGGCGTTTCACCAGAGCTGCCATCACTGCCTGCCTTGCCGCCGTAGTATTCGGAGAACAGCTGGCTGACGTTGCTCACCTGGCCGGTACCGTTGTCATGCACCAGCATGCCGGTCAGCCGGTCTGCCCAGCCGGTGCGGCGCAGTGAACCACTGTTATCGATATCGAACAGTACGCCTTCCTCGATACCCGTCAGGCCAACGCCCTTGCCGCTGAGGTCGAGCAAGAGCGGGTCGACAAACGTGTTCACCGTGGTCATTGCTGCCAACCCGTTGAGTACCACGGCATTGCGCAGGCTGAAATCCGGTTGTTCATTGCCATCACGATAGAACTGAGCCAGGTGCTGATTGGGTCGCACGTTGGGGTCGATCTGGAGCTCGCCGGGGCGAACACCACCGGTGGCCAAACTGCCCAACTGAGCGGAGGTGAAGTCGGTGTTGTCGAGGGTGCTGTCGGTGAATGCGATACTGTGGGTCAGGCGACGATCGACGTAGCCGTTGGAGACGTCATTGCGGATATCGTCCTGGCCTTGGAGGTCGCGGCGGGATTCGGTTGTGGGGGTGATTTCGATGTTCAAGGATGGATCTATAGCCCCTGGGTTCTCAGAATCTACGAGTTCGGAGATCACACTGGCCAAGCCATTTCCCGCAACTTCTCCTATTGAATAAAGAAAAGATGCAATGGCGGTCGGCGAATCAATACGAGATTTCCAATACTTGGCCATGCCACGCATATCATCCGGAGCCACTACAGTGCTATTAGCCATTCTACTATCAGTCTGAATGGACAACCAAAACTCACTACCCGGGCTTCCCGCCGCATCCAGTACCTTTTTCCAATATGACTCGCGATACTCCGGATCGGTTAACTCAAACACAGAATTCAAAGTCCAGGCATCTTTCGACCTACCCAAGCTTTTAAATACGTCACTATGGAAATCCCAAACCTCCATATGATTTGGATCACCATCTAACGTACCATCCATCACCCTGCGCTCTTGAAGCTCCAAATAAGCTTTCCCCATTTCCAATCTTACTTCTTCAACATCTGCCTCGCTCATGGGGCGCCCGGCATCTGCCTCAGTTCGTTTCATGAAATTTATAGCAGCCAACCCTGCTATGGAGTTGCCTTTAGCAACGCCATTGGCAAGCACGGCATATCGATCCCCCTTCACAGCCATATAGTCATACATATCCCCAACACCTTTGGACTCAAAAATTTTACGCGCAACCGCTATATCTTCTTTTGTCAACCCCGACATTTGCCACCTCATCTTCTGCTATTAATTAAAAAATCGACCACTGAGCGCCTCACTTCCAACCACCGCACTAACTTATCAGGGCGCATTATCACCTTGACGAGTACGTCTCCAAACACTACAAATGTCATTCCGCACGAATAGTAATTCGGCACTTTCGGGCGCCAGCTGCAATACCCCACAGCAGCCAAGTCATCGAGCTCACCCTGCCAATAGATAAGCTTCTTGTGATTTTCAAAAATCGTGTCACGCGCCTCTACACGATAGAGGCTGCTTGACTCATCGTACTCAGCAAGCGTTATTGTTTCTGCTGGGCTTTTCCGCAAAAGAAACTCGAGTTGACGCCGTAAATCCCCCTCTCTTGCAGTTATCGGGCCCACTGCGACCAACAGCCCCTCATGCTCCAAGCCCTGCCGGAACACTAAACTGTCATCCGCCGGCTCGAGCTCTGGCCAGGTCATTGACAAAAATACAGATACCAGGTTTGCGTCACAGCCTTTTTTGTTATAAATAAAGCCAGGATCAAAAGAGCTTTTTCCCTCATATTCTGGCCAAAATGGAAAGTACAACCTAGAGAACTTGTACACTTCCCCTGAAATTCTGCCGCACACGAAAGGATCAAACGTTACCTCCCCTGGCTTCCAAGGTTCGCTTTTCCAAGCCACAACTATCATCACCAGCACGGGAGTCAACAAGAGTACAGCGGAGCAAAGCCTCAAAAAATTCCAAGCCCATAGGAAAAACAAACATGGTATTTTTCTCATAATGACTTAGCGCTCCTTCAAGCTTTCTCGGACATGCAACCAAAAGAGGGCAGAATCTAACTTTGATCATTTCCCTTCTCCTTGCCTTACACCTCGCCTTGCAATTCTTCAATTCTATTAATCACACACCTCAACTCACCCCGCAAAAAAATCAACACTCACAAGAGCCAGCCCTCTTATCACGCTAAGCCTGACGCGCCTCTTCCACATCGGACATTTCCATCCTGATCATTTATCGACCCGATACCTCGCAGCATTCATGAAAAACTCACCCACTGCCAAAGCAATGTTATGCCACTCCCCAAGCCTCTCCCATAAAAACTCCACATTAACAATTGCATCCCCTCCGGGTATCAAAAACTTCAAATAGCAACGCGAGTAATTGGCCTTGGGTTCCACCCAGTTGCAATAACCGATGTATTGCATGCGTCCCTTGGCCTCCAGCCAGAAAAAGCCCTTGCGCCGATTAGGAAATTCACTATCAACACCCTCGAGAAAATTTAGGCCGAGATCTTCGTTCAGCTTGCTAGCCTTAACTAGAGCCGCGGGTGTTTCACGAAGATAATGCTGGAGCTGTTTTCTCAACCCTGCTTCCCCATGCAGCCAAGGCCCAATTGCGACCGATATCCCATCAAAGCGAAAAGACGTCGCCTCACCGTAAGAGACGGGCTGCACCTCCGGCCAACTCATTGCCATATAGAGTGACGCCAAGTTTGCACCACAGCCTTTTTTGATATTTATAAATACCGGTTCCCAAGAACTCTTGCCCTCATCCTCAGGCCAATAGATCACATACTTCCTAGGGAGCTCATAAACAACACCCGAGACCTTTCCACACACCATTGGATTAGGGGTCGTCAGCTTCTTCGGCGCCCAAGTCGGGGCAATAACAATGGCGACCAATAACCACACCACACTTAGCAACAACAACAATTTGCTAAAACCCCACAGCACCAAACCAAATCTTCTACACAGCGCAATTAGCTTTCCGAACAGCACCTTCACAAAGAGAAAGATATACCTGAAACTAATCATCACCCCTCCCTAGAGCCAGTCTGCCCATATCAGCCACTAAGCAAACTTTGTTTTAGACAATGCATAAACTTTTCCAAAATCTCTTTCGCACAACACGGAAATTTTGCTCCCAGCCCCAAACGCATCTGAACCACCGAGACCGACAGCACAGCAACTCGCCATGCCAGCCAACATTATTGCACTACAGATCCGCAGTAAGCTCCAAGCCGCTCTATATACAATGCACGCATTTTTATATTTCATTTATCGCTCCTTCAGACTTTCCTTTGCATGCCGCTGTAGGGGACTCAAGAAGAAACTGATAACCCTGCGCCTATCCACAATCACTTCTGCACGCACAGCCATGCCCGCCGTCAACGGCAAGTCGTTATCCCCTACGCGCAAAGCTTCCTTGGCCAACTTGATTCGAGCGCTATACAAAAGACCGTGCCTATCATCCTCAATGGCATCATCGGAAATACTCTCCACCACCCCCGGTACAACGCCATACCTGGTAAAGGTGAATGTCTCGATCTTCACTTCCACGTGCTGACCCGGAAAAACAAAGCCGATATCTTTGTTCTCGACTTTCACTTCCACTTCCACCGGCTCGCCCGTCGGCACAATGACCATCAGTGTCTGCGCGGGTGTAACCACCCCGCCCTGTGTATGGATTGCCAACTGCTGGACGGTGCCGTCAACGGGGGATGTCAGTACCTTGAGGCGATGCCGCTGCTCGGCCTTGTTCAACTCCTGCTCAAGGGTTGCAATGCGCCGTTGCGCCTCACCGTGAAGGTCGAGCATGGCTCTGCGCAGTTGGGCAATGGCACCGCTACGGCGGTGCTGAGCAGCAAGCCGTGCAGCGTTCAGTTCGTCTATGCGCGAGCGCTGGAGTGCCAGTTCACGCTCCTGCTCCAGGCGGGCCTGCTCCTTTTCCAGGTAGGTGTGCTTGGCCACCGCCGATTCACTGAACAACAGCTTGTAATCCGCCGTCAGTTGGCGGGTGATCACCAGCAGTTGCTGGAGCGCGTTGGCCCGGCCCTGGGCGGAACGGATTTCGGCAGCGCGTTGACCGATTTCGGCATCGGCCTGTTCCAGCGTGACCTGCAACTCCAGGTATTGCCCCTCCAGCCAGCGCTGCGCGACTGCCTGCTGCGCGGCCGTGGCCTGCGGTATCAAGGGTGCCAGGGAGGCAGGTGCCACATCGCCGTCCAGCGCACTCAGCAGTGTGCTGGCGCGGGCCTGGTCGATCTGTGCAGCCAGCAGTTCGCTGCCCAAACGCTTGATGTCAGCCTCGGTCAACTGCCCTTCCAGCTCGACCAGCACATCGCCTTTGCGCACCGGCTGGCCATCGACGACGTGGATCGACTGCACCACCGCGACCTCGCTGGCCTGTATCAACTTGCTCCTGCCACTGGGCACGATCCTGCCTTCGGCACTGGCGATGACATCGATCTCACCGATGCAAGCCCAGGCAAGCGCCAGCCCGATGAACATCAGCAGGCTCCACTGCAGGTAGCGCGGCAAGGGATGCACTGGCGTTTCCTGCAAGGACAGTGCCGCAGGTAAAAAGGCCAGTTCGTCGGGTTCACGTACGGGGCCATCCATGCACCGGCGCTTGCGCCATGCCGTCCTCCACGCATCCCGGTAGCGCTCGGCAAGGTCTTTGAACGCCACACTCATACGGCGGCCCCGAGCTGCAGTTGATGCAGGTAGGCATAGGTGCCCTGTGGATAACCAAGCAGCTCATCATGAGTCCCTTGCTCGATGATCTGCCCACGCTCCATGACCACGATGCGGTCGGCATGGCGTACTGCCGAAAGCCGATGGGCAATGATGATGACCGTGCGCTGCGCGCAAATCCGCGCCATGTTCTGCTGGATGATCCGTTCGGACTCATAGTCCAGCGCACTGGTGGCTTCGTCGAAAATGAGGATGCGTGGGTTGCCGAACAGCGCTCGGGCGATGGCTATGCGCTGTCGCTGCCCACCCGACAGGCTGGCGCCGTGCTCACCAATCAGGGTTTCGTAGCCATCCGGTAATTCGAGGATGAACTCGTGAGCACCCGCCAGCGTCGCTGCGGCGATCACTTCTTCAAGCGGTGCTGCTGGGTTGCCGAGGGCAATGTTCTCGCGCACGGTGCGCCGAAAAAGCACGTTGTCCTGCAACACCACGCCGATCTGCCGACGTAGTGACGCCACATCGGCTACCGCCAGGTCAGCACCGTCGAGCAATACCCGCCCCCGCTCAGGTGAGTACAGCCGCTGAATCAAGCGTGTCAGCGTGCTCTTGCCTGACCCCGAGCGACCTACAACGCCTATCACTTCTCCGGCGGCGATCTTCAGGCTGACATCGCGCACCACTTCGCCCCCGTCCGGCCGATAGCGAAAACACACACGATCGAGTTCGATCTGCCCGACAAGTGTGGGCAGCACCGTGCCCTTGCCTTGGTTGACCTCGGTACGGGTGTTGAGAATGTCACCCAGGCGTTGAATCGATACCCCTGTCTGCTGGAAGCTGGTCCAGAGTTGGGCCAGGCGGATGATGGGCTGCGACACGCGCCCTGCGAGCATGTTGAAGGCGATCAGCTCGCCCACCGTGAGTGCGCCTTCGATGACCAGCCGGGCCCCCAGCCACAAGGTGGCTACCGTGACCAGCTTGCCGATCAGGCCGACGCTTTCATTGGCCAGACTGGAAAGGTTCTGGGTCTTGAAACTGGCAGATACATAAGCGGCCAACTGATCATTCCAGCGCCGGGTCACCTGAGGTTCCACGGCCATCGACTTCAGTGTGTCGATGCCGTTGACCGCCTCGACCAAAAAGGCCTGGTTCTCGGCGCCGCGTTGGAAGCTTTGATCAATCAACGCCCGCAGTAGCGGAGTAACGACCAGGGATACGAGAAAGTAGAAAGGCAGCGAGCCAACGACGACCAGCGTCAACCATCCGCTATAGAGGAACATGACAGCGATGAAGACCAACGAGAACAGCACATCCAGCACTAGCGTGATGCTGTTGTTGGTCAAGAAACTTCTGATGTTCTCCAGTTCTCGCACTCGGGCAACCGAGTCACCGACTCGCCTGGCGTGAAAATAGGCGGTGGGAAGATCGATCAAATGCCTGAACAGTTTTGCACCCAGTTCGACATCGATTCTTGACGCTGTATGAGCTGCCACATAGGTACGCAACCCACTCAGCAATGTTTCAAATAGAACGACGACCAATAAACCCAAGGCGATAACATCCAGCGTGGTCAAACCGCGATGCACCAGGACTTTGTCCATTACCACCTGAAAGAACAAAGGCGTCAGCAAAGCCAGTATCTGAATGACCAGGGAAACCACGAGCACTTCGCCAAATAGCCGCCTGTACTTCACCAGGGCAGGAATGAACCAGGTAAAGTCGAAGCGCGACAGCCCGAGGGGCAACTGGGCATCGGAGCGAACCAGAATGAGTTCTCCCGACCAGCGCACCACCAGTTCCGCGAGGGTCAGCGCTTGCGGCGCGCGGGAGTGCGGGTCCTGCACCAGAACCTGCTCGCCCTCCACGCGCGCGATGATGAAGTATTCACCACGCGTATCCACTGCAATAGCGGGCAAGGGCATCTGCTGCAGCCGGGCCGGATCGACGCTGCGGTGTTTGGCCTTGAGGCCAAGTTGCTGAAATGCCCGAAGTAGTGGGCCGGTAGAGAACCGCTCACCCGCTGCTGCATGATCGTGCTGCAACTGCTCGGCAGAGACGGCAACACCATGGTAACGCGCCAGCGTGATAAGACACACCAGCCCACTTTCAATAGTGTTGGCATTGCCATCAGATAAATCAGCCATCACGCCACCTCTTATGAAAACCGGACATGAGGCGATACTAGCCCGAAGCAATAGGACAAACGTCCTACAAGCTTCCGACGCAAGCGTGTGACACTTCTGACTTTTAAAGTCTATTCGTAGGAAGTTTCCTAACGGCGAGAAATCCAGTGTAGGAAGTTATAACTTACGCCGTAGGAATAAATAACCAGAATCAGACATATCCACTCTAGACCGGGTCTTTGAGTGGATATGTCGGTTATCAGCGGATCAAGGCCCCCAGCCCCTCGAGCAATCGCTGCAGCGCCCCCTGATTGGCCCGCATCACCGCCCTGCCCGCCTCGCCCATGCGCTGGGCGTCCTGCGGCAGTTCCACCAGACGGCGCACCGCACCGGCCAGCCCGTCAGCATCATCCACCTGCTGCAACGCACCCGCCTCGCGCAGCATCGCGCTGATTTCGAGGAAGTTGAACACATGCGGCCCCATGAGCACCGGCAAGGCCAGCGCCGCAGGCTCCAACGGATTGTGCCCACCGGTCGGCACCAGGCTGCCACCGACGAAGGCAATGTCGGCCAGGGCATACAGGAACAGCAGTTCGCCCATGGTGTCGCCCAGCAATACCCGCGTTTGCGCATCGACCAGCGTGCCGGCAGAGCGGCGCACGGTGGTGAACTGCTCGCTGCACAGCGCATGCACTGCATTGAAGCGCTCGGGGTGGCGCGGCACCAGGATCAGCAAGGCATCGCCATGCACCTGCAACAACTGCCGATGCGCCTGCAGGATCAAGGGATCTTCCCCTTCATGGGTGCTGGCGGCGATCCACACAGGGCGCTGGCCGCCCCCCCACTGTTCACGCAATGTCCTGGCGCGCGGCAGCAGCTGTTCGTCGATCGTCAGGTCGAACTTGATCGAACCGGTGACTTGCACGCGCTCAGGGCGTGCACCCAGGTCACGGAAGCGCTGGGCCTCGGTTTCGGTCTGCACGGCAATCAGGCTCATCTCGGCCAGCATCGGCCGGGTCAGCCTGGCAAAGCGCCCATAGCCACGGGCCGAGCGCTCAGACAAGCGCGCATTGGCCAGCGCCACCGGAATGCCGCGCCTGGCACACTGGTGAATGTGGTTGGGCCAAAGCTCGGTTTCCATGATGATGCCCAGCTTAGGCTGCACATGATCGAGAAAACGCCCCGCCGCCCAAGGCAGGTCGTAGGGCAGGTAGCAATGCTGCACGCGTGGTTCGTTGGCGAACAGGGCGCGAATGCGTTCAGAGCCAGTAGGGGTCATGCAGGTCAGTGTGATCGGCAGCTCTGGGTAAGCCTTTAGCAAGGCACGCACCATGGGTGCGGCAGCAATGCTCTCGCCCACCGATACCGCATGCACCCAGATACCACCCTGGCGCATGGCCGGTAGCTTGAAAGCAAAGCGCTCGCCGATACGCTGGCCATAGGCCGGTGCCTTGCGCGCGCGTAGATACAGGCGCAGCGCAACCAGCGGCAGGCCCAGGTGAAACAGCAAGGTATAGAGAGTTCTGTTCATGGCGGCTAAGTCTACCCGATCGCGCGAAGGTGCACTGCAAAGCGCTCGGCCAGCCACTGCGCGGCCGGGCCCAGAGGTTCATCGCGGCGCCAGGCCAACTCTGCCACCAAGGCCGGCGGCCGCCAGTCGCTGTCCAGTTCGACCATGTGCGCCTGGTAGGTCGGGTACTGCACCACATGCCGGGGTAACCAGGCCCAGCCCAGGCCGCGCATCAGCAGTTCGGCCATGGCGTAGAAGCTGTCGGCACGCCATACCTGCGGGCTGATCGCCTCGCCGCCGGGGTAACCGCTTTGTTGTGGCGTGATCAGCAACTGCCGGTGGCGGGCCAATTGTTGGCGAGTGACCCGGCCTTCGCCCGCCAGCGGGTGGCCGACCGCGCACACCGTGACCATCTCCACGCTGCCCAAGGCACGGCGTTCCAAGGAAGCCGGGATGCTTTCGTGGAGGAAGAACAGGCCCAGATCGGCGCGCCGCTCCACCAGCTTGCGCGCCACATCGCCCTGGGCTCCGCTGGCCAGTTGCACCTCCAGGAACGGGTAGCGACTCGCCAGTTCGTCGAGGCTGTCGATCACCGGCTGATACGGCATGGCTTCGTCCTGCGCGACCCGCAGCAAGGCCTCCTGCCCGCGCATCAGGGCCAGGGCGCGGCCATCCAGGCGTTCGCACTGGCGTAACAATTCGCGGGCGTCTTCCAGCAAGGCGCTGCCGTTTTCAGTCAATTTCGGTTGCCGGCCGCTGCTGCGCTCGAACAAGGTGACCCCTAGGTCGGTTTCGAGCAGCGCGATGGCACTGCTGATCGCCGACTGGGCTTTGTGCTGCTCACGTGCCACCGCGGAGAACGAGCGCAGTTCTGCAACGCGCAAAAAGGTACGCAATTGTTCAAGGTTCCACTGCTCGGCCATCAACCTATCTCCCACATTGATAGGTAATGACTTTACCCCATCCAGGCAACGTCTAGAATGCCCGCTCAGTAACGGAGGATCCCGCCATGAATGCCTACACCTACCTCGCCATTGCCATCTGCGCCGAAGTCATCGCCACCGCCTCGATGAAAGCGGTGAAAGGCCTGAGCACGCCGTTGCCACTGCTGCTGATGGTGGTTGGCTATGGCATTGCGTTCTGGATGCTGACGCTGGTGGTCCGCAGCATTCCGGTGGGGATTGCCTACGCCATCTGGTCGGGCCTGGGGATTGTGCTGATCAGTGTGGCGGCGCTGGTGATCTATGGGCAGAAGCTGGATATGCCGGCAATGCTTGGCATGGCCATGATCGTGGGTGGCGTGGTGGTAATTCAGCTGTTCTCGAAGACCGCTGGGCATTGAAAGCCCGTGTGCGGGGCTCGCCGACGATAGGGCCATCTCAGGTATAGCCTGTATACTTGCCAGCTGTCCCAGTCTTCGAGGTACCGCCATGCCATCTGCCATTTCCACTGACGTGCTGATCGTCGGCGCCGGGGTCGCAGGCCTCTGGCTCAATGCCCGCCTGCGCCGCCTGGGCTACTCGACAGTGCTGGTGGAGCGCGCCAGCCTTGGCGGCGAGCAGACCATCAAGTCGCAGGGCATCATCCACGGCGGCACCAAATACGCCCTGCATGGCGCCCTGACCGGTGCCTCGGAAGCCATCGCCGACATGCCGCGCCGCTGGCGCGAGGCCTTGGCCGGCAACGGCGAACTCGACCTCGGGCGTACCCGCCTGCTCTCCGATGCCCACTACCTGTGGTCGCCGGGCACCTTGGCCGGCAACCTCACAAGCTTCTTCGCCAGCAAGGCCGTGCGCGGCCGGGTCGACCAGGTCAAGGGTGACCAGCTGCCACCGGCACTGCAGGACCGCGCGTTCAAGGGCAAGGTGTATCGCCTGGCGGAACTGGTGATCGATGTCCCGAGCTTGCTGGCCAACCTGGCCGAGCTGGCCGGCGAGTCCTTGCTGGCAGGTGAACGCATCGAACCCTTGCGTGAAGGTAATGCGTTGGTCGGCCTGCGCGTGGACGACCGGGAAATCCGTGCCCAGCGCATCGTATTGAGTGCCGGAGCCGGCACCGAAGGCTTGCTGCAGGCGCTGGGCCTGGATCAGCCGGCCATGCAAACCCGCCCGCTGCACATGGTCATGGCCAAGGGCCCGAACCTGAAACCTTTGTACGCCCACTGCCTCGGCGGCGGGCCCAAGCCGCGGGTAACGGTGACCACCCATCCGGCAGCCGATGGCCAGTGGGTCTGGTACCTCGGTGGGGACCTGGCCGAAGCCGATGGCGTGGCGCGCGAGCCTGCAGCGCAGATTGCTGCAGCGCAGAAGGAAATCGCCAACCTGCTGCCCTGGGTCGATCAGAGCCTGGTGCGCTGGGCCACACTGCGCGTCGACCGCGCTGAGCCTGCACAATCCGGCCTGGCACGCCCGGACAACGCCTTCCTTGCCGACCAGCAGCGCCTGCTGGTGGGCTGGCCGACCAAACTGGCACTGGCACCGGATTTCAGCGACCGGGTAATCAGCCACCTGGAGCGCGACGGCATTCGTCCACAAGCACAGGCCGACCTGGCCGACCTCCCACGCCCTCCACTGAGCGTACCGGCCTGGGAGCAGTTGCTGCCATGAGCCTGCCAACCCTGCACGCATTCCATCGCCCGCTGGGCAGCACCGGCCTCACGGTCTCTCCACTGGGCCTCGGCACGGTCAAGCTGGGCCGCGATCAGGGCGTGAAGTACCCCACTGGCTTCACGATCCCCGGCGATGAGGAAGCCCGCCTGTTACTGGCCCAGGCCCGCGAGCTTGGCATCAACCTGATCGACACCGCCCCGGCCTACGGCCGTAGCGAAGAACGCCTGGGCCCGCTGCTGCGCGGCCAACGTGATGAATGGGTAATCGTCAGCAAGGTCGGTGAAGAGTTCGAGGAAGGCCTGTCGCATTTCGACTTCAGCGCTGCCCACACCCGCCGCTCGGTGGAACGCAGCCTGCGCCGGCTCGAAACCGACCGCATCGAACTGGTGCTGGTGCATTCCGACGGCAACGACCTGGCCATCCTCGAACAGCAGGAGGTCTACCAGACCCTGGCCGAACTCAAGCAGGAGGGCAAGATCCTCGGTTTCGGGCTGTCCGGCAAGACCGTCGCCGGCGGCCTGAAGGCACTGGAGCAAGGCGACTGCGCCATGGTCACCTACAACCTCAACGAACAGGCAGAACGCCCGGTGCTGGACTACGCTGCCGAACACGGCAAGGCCATCCTGGTAAAGAAGGCCTTGGCGAGCGGGCATATCTGCCTGGCCCCGGGCGTCGACCCGGTGCAGGCCAGCTTCGAGCTGCTGTTCACCCACCCGGGCGTCAGCAGTGCTATTGTCGGCACCATCAACCCGTTGCACCTGGCCCACAACGTGGCCACCGTCGCCCGTATCCTGGGCCAGCATTGAGTTACCTCAGGCTCCCGATTCAGGGACTGGAGACTGACCCGACGCAAGGAGGAGCCTCGTGGCGCGAACGCTGATCCGCAAGAACCCGAGCAACTTCAAGACACTGCCACTGCATGTCGAGGCCACGCCCGAAGGCTTGATTTACCAAAGCATCGGCATGCCGCTGAACTTTGCCCAGACCCAGCAACGGCGCAAGGCCATCCAGTTACCCGATACACAACACTTCGTGGTCGAACTGGCCAACCTGGGCGTGTCAGTGCGCCTCACGCTGCATTGGCAGAACCGCGATTACTGGGTACTGGTGCGTCAGCGCCGACAAGACCGTGGCGATGTGGTACTGAAACTGATTTCCGGTTATGTACCGGCGCAGGAGCTGAACCTGCCGCTGCACACGGCCGTACAGGAAGTGGCCGAGGAGTGCCTGCTGGAAACCCCGGAAGGTTGGCTGGGCGGGCGCTTCAACGACACCTGGCTGCCCATCCCCTACGCCGCCGCCCTGCACTACCGCGAAACACCCCACTTCGTGCTGGCTCCGGAGTCCGGTGCCGCACGCCCGGTGCATTGCGGCAAGCTGATGCTCCTGGAGCGCCCACGGGCCTATGTGCACCTGCCCACCGCTTCGCTACAGCTGATCTATGACATGCGCCTGCAAGTGCCCCGGGACGCCAAGAAACTCAGCTTGTTCCACGTTGACGAGCGGCTGGAGGGCGACCAGCTGGTGGCGCGGCTCAACCGCAAACGCCCCGACCTGTACCTGATGCCATTGAAGGACGGCCAGCCACTGGCAGAGCTGTACACGCTGAAAAAGGATGAGCTGGTGCCGGCGAGTACGCGTGGGCTGTACCTGGCAGAAAGTTTTGCCCGGCAGGAAGGCTGGGTGGTGGCAGATGAACGGGTACGCTGGAAGGATTGGGTGAAGCAGCAGGGGTTGGTGGAAAGCAAGCCCGCAAGGGCGTCGCACTTGCAAAGGTTTGGCGACAAGGCGCGAGCGCTGCTGGAGCGGGCGCGGACCTCGCTGAACAAGTGACATCCCGGGAGCTTTCGCCTGCTTGCTGGGGCGGGTAAACCCGCCCCAGCCGAGGGCCGCCACAACGGCCCCAAGGTCAGATCAGTTCTTGCGAATTTTCTCGACAATCGCCGTGGTCGAGCTGTTCTCGACCAGCCCCAGCACCTTCACGGTGCCGCCATAGCCCTTGACGATATCAGCGCCAACCACCTGGTCGATGCCATAGTCTCCACCCTTGACCAACACATCCGGCTTGACCTGGCTCAGCAGGTTTTCCGGGGTGCCTTCCGGGAAACTGATCACCCAGTCCACCGCGCCCAAACCGGCCAGCACGGCCATACGCCGGTCAACGCTGTTGATCGGCCGGCCCGGCCCTTTCAGGCGGCTGACCGAAGCATCGTCGTTTACCGCAACGATCAGGCGATCACCCTGGGCCCGCGCCTGTTCCAGGTAGGTGACATGCCCGGCATGCAGGATGTCGAAGCAGCCATTGGTAAAGACGATCTTCTCGTTGTGCGCCCGCGCGTCATCAATGGCCAGCAGCAGTTGCTCAAGGCCCAGCACGCCGCGTTCGGAGCCTTCCTCACGCTGGATGGCCCGGCGCAGCTCAGGGGCGCTGATGGCAGCCGTACCCAGCTTGCCGACCACAATGCCCGCCGCCAGATTGGCCAGGGCCACCGCATGGGGCAGGTCCTCACCCGCGGCAATGGCTGCGGCAAGGGTGGAAATGACAGTATCGCCGGCACCGGTCACATCGAACACCTCGCGTGCCCGTGCAGGCAGGTGCAACGCAGGCTGACCAACGCGCAGCAGGGTCATGCCATGCTCGCCGCGGGTGACCAGCAGGGCGCCCAGGTCCAGGTCCTGCAGCAACTGCAAGCCCTTGGCAACCAGTTCGGCCTCATCGACGCAACGGCCAACGATGGTCTCAAACTCGCTGAGGTTCGGGGTAATCAGGCTGGCGCCACGGTAGATGGAAAAGTCCTTGCCCTTGGGGTCGGCCAGCACCGGAATGCCCTTGGCCCGCGCCGCCTGGATCAGGTTTTGGTGGTTCTTCAATGCACCTTTGCCGTAGTCGGACAGGACCAGCACCTTGACGCCTTCGAGCAGGCTGTCGACCTCCGCGCCCAGCGACAGTGGGTCGGTGGCGAACGGCTCTTCGAAATCGATACGCAGCAGCTGCTGGTGACGGCTCATGACCCGCAACTTGACGATAGTCGGCTGGTGCGCGATGCGCTGGAATACCGAACGGACACCCGCAGCCTGCAGGCTGTTGGCCAGGCTGTCAGCAGCCTCATCCTGGCCGGTGACGCCGATCAGCGAAGCCGGCGCGCCCAGCGCAGCAATGTTCAAGGCAACGTTGGCCGCGCCGCCGGGGCGATCCTCGATTTGATCGACCTTGACCACCGGGACTGGCGCTTCAGGCGAAATACGCGAAGTACCGCCATGCCAGTAGCGGTCGAGCATGACATCGCCGACCACCAGTACCGGGGCTTGATCGAAACGCGGCATGGACAACTTCATGGGCAACCCATATGGAAATAATGAACAGGGGCAGGATATTAGCACAGGGTAGTCAATGGCTTTATGGCCAGATCAACCCTGGAAAATTCCCGTGACAATCGGGGCCATAACGGCCCCGATCAAGGAGGGTTCAGGTGATATCGGCCTTGGCCGGCTCATCCAGCCCCATGGCATGCAGACGGGCATAATGGCCATTAGCCGCAAGTAACTCGGTGTGAGTACCGCGCTCGACCAGGCGGCCCTGGTCCATGACCAGGATCTGGTCGGCCTTCTCAATGGTCGACAGGCGATGGGCAATCACCAGCGTGGTACGGCCTTGCATCACGTGGTCCAGGGCGGCCTGGATATGCCGCTCGGACTCGGTGTCCAATGCCGAAGTCGCTTCGTCGAGGATCAGCAACGGCGCGTTTTTAAGCAGCGCACGGGCAATTGCCAGGCGCTGGCGCTGGCCCCCGGAAAGCAGTACACCGTTCTCACCCACTTCGGTATCGAAGCCCTTTGGCAGCCGGTCGACGAATTCCTTGGCATAGGCATCGGCCGCGGCGGCTTCGATGTCTGCGCGCGGCGCGCCGGCCAGATCGCCATACGCGATGTTGTTGGCCACGGTGTCGTTGAACAAGGTGACATGCTGGGTGACTTGCGAAACATGGCGACGCAGGTTGCGCAGGCGATAGTGCTCGATCTCCACGCCATCGAGCAGGATCTGCCCCTTGTCGTGGTGATAGAAGCGTGGAATCAGGGCCGCCAGGGTAGACTTGCCACTGCCGGAGCGGCCGACCAGGGCGATCATCTGCCCGGGCTCGGCGACAAAACTGATGTCGCTCAACACTTCACGCTCGGTACCCGGGTAGGTGAAGCTCAGGTTACGCACTTCCAGGCGCCCTTCCACGCGCTCCTTCTCGACCGTACCAGTGTCCACTTCAGGCGCTTCGTCCAGCTGCTCGAAGATGCTTTCGGCACCTGCCAGGCCCTTCTGGATGGTCGAGCTGACTTCCGACAACTGGCGAATCGGCTTGGGCAGCAGGCCGGCAGCGGTGATATAAGCCACCAGGTCACCGGCAGTGGACTCACCGCGCAGGAACAGTACCAGGAACATCAGCGCAGCCATGGCGCTGTAGATCACCAGCTGAAGCATCGGCGTGTACAGCGAGCCGGTCTTGGTCATGCGCAGTTGCTTGTCGGTGTTGCTCTGGCTGGCCTGGCCGAATCGCTGCTGCTCGTAGGCCTCGCCACCGAAGCTACGGACCACGCGGTAACCCTGGATGGTTTCCGAGGCAACGTGGGTGACGTCGCCCATGGCTACCTGGATCTTCTTGCTCTGCTTGCGGAATTTCTTGCTGGCGATGCTGACCATAACCGCGATCACCGGCAAGATGGCAACCATCACCAGGGTCAGGTGCCAGTTCATCCAAAGCAGGTAGGCAAACAGGAACACCACGGTCAGGCCTTCGCGGATTACCACCTTGATGGCGTCGGTAGCGGCGCCAGTGACCATGGTCACATTGAAGGTAATGCGCGAAATCAGGTGCCCGGAGTTGTGGTTGTCGAAGTAGCGGTTGGGCAACACCAACAGCTTGTTGAACAACGCCACCCGCAGGTCATGCACCAGGCTCAGAGAGACCTTGGCCAGGAAGTAGTTGCCGAGGAACGAGCCCAGGCCCTGCCACGCAGCGATCAGGATGATCAGCAGCGGCACCGCCTGCAGCAATTGCAGGTCACGCAGGTAGGGGACGTTGGGGAACAATACCGCTTCGGGGTTGCTCAGCCCATCGACGAAGTACTTGAGAATGCCGGCCAGCATTGGCTGGGTCGAGGCAAAGATCACGAAACCGACAATGCTCAGCAGGAAAATGCCGACATAGGGTTTCACATAGCTCAACAGCCGGAAGTAGATCTTCAGGCTGGAGGTGTGCTCCGCTGGTCGCGGTGTTTCGGCCATTATCGAGCTCGCTGTTCAGGTTGAACCGGCAATTTTACCACAGGCGTCATTTTCGGCACGCCCCCATGGCAGCAACATGGCAAGGCCCACCGGCAGCCAGCTGATGAACCATTCGGCACGTGGCGTACCGGTGAGGCTGGCGGCATCGAACTGCATGGCCAGGGTCGAATAGACCCAGAAGCCCAGCAGGACCTTGCCGAGCAGGGTGCCACGGGCGCGCACGATTTCGCCCAGCGTGAACAGCCACACCATTACCCACAGCAACATGCCGGGCAAGCCCATCTCAACGGCAACATGGGTGAACATGTTGTGGGTGTGATCGAAGTGCATGCCGACGGCGCTCACTTCGTAAGCAGCCCCCAGACCAAGACCAGTCCAAGGGTGCGCGGCTATCATCTGGACCACGGCATGGAAAATTTCCGGCCGGTAGGACGAGCCCCGTTGGGCGATAACGTCGTACACGGCCAAAAAGGCCAGGCCGGTGGCAAGCAGTGCCAGAACAGAGAACACCCGGCTGTGGCGGTCACGGAACCACAACGGCGCCATCACCACGGTAATCACCAGTGCCAGAACCGCACCACGGCTCTGGCTGAGCATGGCGAAGGCCCCCAGGCAAGCCAGTGCCGACAGCCACAACACCTGCAAGCCACGCCGCCGAGGTGGCTCGTAGAGCATCAAGAGCACAGCCGAACCAATGACATAGGCCCCCAGGATGGGGTGGGATATTTCGCCGATACCCGCCAGCCTGAACAGCAGAGGCGCACGCTGCACCCCATAGAACTTGATGATGGAGACTAACGCAGCGATGGCCAGCAGCGCGCTGCCGAGCAGCAATAACTGACGAATGCGGGCTTGGCCAAGCTGGGCCAACAGCGGAAACGCCAGCAGGAACACCAGGATGTAGAGCAAGCGCTTGAGCTCGCGCATGGGCTCCTCGGCGGGCGACCATGCCAGGCTCAGGCCGCTCCAGGCCAACAGCAGCAGCACACTCCCCCACAGCGCCGGTTGCCGCCTCCAGGCTTGCACCAGCACACCTCGGGCCGACCAGGCCAATACCAGCGTTGGCAGCCATAAGAACAACACCAGACCTTGCTGATAAACCTTGTTGCTGGGTGCCAGGGCAATCGCCGCCAGGAACCAGACCAGGCCCAAACCTAACCACGCTTGTGCCCAGTTTTTTTGATACAACATCCTTTCCCCCGATGAATCAGAAACACCATCCATGGTGCTACAGCATTATTTTCGGCATTATTGCCGGTCATTTTGATCGCCAGACGACAAGGCTCTATTCATGCAATGCTCCCGGCTCACCCAGGTCGACTTCGATCAGCTGACACTCGGCGCACAGGTGCTTGAGGCAGACAGCCATGGCGCCAAAGTCTACCTGCTCACAGATGGAAATTTCCTCAAGGTTTTTCGTAGGAAGCGGCTGATTTCATCTGCACTGCTACGTCCTTACTCGCAGCGTTTCGTCGATAACGCCGCGCGCCTGGCGCAACTGGGCATCCCTACCCTCGAAGTGATCAGCCAGCACAAGCTCGACCTGCCGGGCCGCACTGCGGTGCTGTATCGCCCGCTACCTGGGCGGACGCTGCTGCAGATGTCGCGCGATGACGGCTTCAGCTGGGACACTTACCTGCCACGCCTGATCGAACTGATCCGCCAGTTGCACCGCAGCGGCGTTTATTTCCGCTCGCTGCACTTGGGCAACGTGGTGGTCACCCCCGACCAGCGTCTGGGCTTGATCGACGTGGCCGACATGCGCTTTCTGCGCCCGCCACTGTCAGCCCGCATGATTCGACGCAATGTGCAGCACATGGTGCGCTATATCGAGCGGGAGAACCTGGGCGACCGGTTCCCCCTTGCCGCCTTCGAGGCAGCCTTGCTGACACGCTGAGCTCAACTGCGCAACAGGCTCTGCGAGCCGCTGCAGAACGCCTGCCAGGCCTGCTCCGGTGCCAGTGCCTGGCGCTGCTTCGCGGCGATCGTCGATGCACTGAGCACCGCACAGCGCTCGATCGCCTCAGCCCAGGCGCTTTCGTCGGCAACCGGCAGGTAGCCACCCGTGTCGCGCAACTGCTCGCGGAACACCTCCAGGTCGCTGCACACCACCGGTACGTCGGCCATCACCGCCTCTTGCACCACAAGCCCCAGGCCTTCGGAACGCGAAGGTACCAATAGCCAGTCGAATGCCCGATACAGCTGCTGCAGGTCTTCGCGGTGACCGCGCAGATGAACGCGCTCGGCCAGGCCCAACGCGTCGATACGCTGCTGCAGCACGGCATGCTGCGGCCCCTCGCCAATGATCGCCAGCTGCAAGCCCGGTTGCCGTGCACTGGCCCTGGCGAATGCCTCGATCAGCATTTCGAAGCCTTTGCTCTCTACCAATCGCCCTACCGCACCCAGCATCACCTCGGCGCCCTGAGGCAACTTCAGCGCCTGCCTGGCCTGGTCCCGGTTCAGCAAAGGCTCGACGAATGCAAGCGGGTCGAGCGCCATGCGCAGCGTCTGCACCGGCCTGCCCAGGTCACGCTCCAGCGACTCGGCCAACGTCTGTGATACCGCCGCGATACTCAGACGCTCGGACGGAAAACTCTGCAACAAGCGGATATCGCTGGCATGCAGGCGCGTCTTGCCATGGAACAGTACCTTGGCACGCACGTGCGTGATGCGCTGTAACAACGGCAGCACCAACCGGGCGACACCAATACCGTCGAGCAGCACCACTTCTGCCCCAGCCTCGGCCAATGCCTTGCGCAAGCGCATGCGCAGCCACGGACGCAGCAAGCGCCACAAGTGCCGCCCTTTGAGCGCACGTGAGGGCATATGCCATTCCCGGGTCGAACCGAGCCCACAGCAGAGCCCGCTCCCCAGCAACAGCCAGTTACTGATCCGGGCATCGGCACCCGCATTCGACAAGACCTGCCGATGCACCTTGTGGATGGACATGTAAGGCGTTCCACCCGCCCACATCATATTGACGATGTTCATGGGCCCTCTCCCGCTCAAGTCAGGTGGGACAGCGACTTCATTGAACAAAAATGGTGATTCCCATGCCGATCAAGGCACCCGCAACCAGCGTCAATGCCAGCTTCATCCGATCACGTTGACGGCGCTTGGCCTTACGCTCCACCTCGATAGGCAAGGTCACGTGATTGCCAAAACCAGTGTGCAATACTGCATCACCCTCCAAGGTGACCGCTGTCAGATTTAACTCAGCGTAGCGGCGGGAAAGCGCCTTTTCTCCAGCATAGGCGGCAAATGGCGCACAGCGCTGGTAATCGCTCAATCGGCGCAGCCCAGGGTTGAGCGAGAACGCCTGCCACTCGGCCTTGTCGGACAGCAGCGGATAGCACGGCACCCCGGCGATCACCTGGCGATCGCCCAAGTGGATGTACGGGCTGTGGATGGCCAGGTCGTGGGCATGGCTGCGCAACCACACCTGCAAGATGTTGGGACTGACATCCAGGATGGCCTGCGAGTCTTCGACAAAGCCTTGGCGATAGAATTGCCAGTCGTCTTCGCAGTGAAAAATGTACGGCGTCTTGACCTGGCTGTAAGCCAGGTCGATAGACGGCAACTGGCCAAGTTTGGGCCGGTTGACGAACACCTTGCAGTACGGCTTCCAGTGCGCCGGCACAGCGGCATGCACAGCATCGTCGCCAGAGTCTTCGGTGATGAATACCTCGCGAATGGGCGCGGTGTTGTAGCGATCGAAACTCTCAAGGGTGTCTTTGAGCAGATCGAACCGCCCACAACTGGTCACGACAAGCGTGACGTCACTCTCATTTGAAAAGCGCACCGGATTCCCTCCGCATTACGACTGTCGGCCTTCAACAACCCGCTCCTGGGCGTGAAAGCTCTTATTTAGATGCCCAGCTTCAGACGCAGCCGCTGCCACGCAGACAGTGGCGGATGGGGCCTGAGCGCAGGGCGCATGTGGTCGACGATGCTACGTCCAACTGCGCCGAAACTAAAACGGGAAACCGCCAGATGGCGGCCATTTTCTGCAATCTGCCGTGCTAGCTCGGGGTTGGCGCGCAAGCGACGGAGTTTTTCCTGAAGGGTCGGGATGTTGTCATAGAACACCACGTTGTGCATGTCTTGCAGGCCCAGCGCACGGTTCTCTTCCTCGCCCTGGTCGTATGCCAGCAACACACAGCCACAGGCCATGGCTTCGAAGTTCTTGATCATGTACTCGCCCATGCCGACATCGGCACTGACGAAGAAACGAATACGGTTGAGCGTGTTGCAGTAGTCCTCACCCGACTTGGTACGGGTTACCAGCAGGTTCTCGACCTGCCCCAACTCGTCCAGCAGTGCCTTGCGGCCACTGTAGGCCACGCTGTTGACGCTGCCGACAAAGGCCAGTTCGATATCACGCTCTCGCCCTTGGTCGGCCAGCAACTGCTCGTCATAGCCCTTGGGCACGAACACCGCGTCAAAACCTTCCTGGCGCAAGCGCTCGCTGACCATGTAGCCGGAGCTGATCACCCGTGCCCATGGCAACTGACGGTAATGAGCGCTGAACTTGCCGGTGTACTTGCACGGGATGTAGTTCTGGTAGGCGTCGTGCTCGAGAATCACCAGGTTCGGCACAGTGCGGATGAAGGCCACCTGACGGATCTCCTGCTTGAAACGCAGGAAGAACACGATGCGGTCATAACGCTCGACCTGCACCTCACGCTTGAAGTAACGGCGCAGGTTGCGCTGATCCTGGCTGGTCAGCCAGCGCAGGTCGCACTCGCAGTTGGCCGCGACGCCATCGTACAGGCGGTCAAGAATCGCCCGCTGTTCCTTCTGCACCAGAAATAGGACTTTCATTGCTTTCCTTGGGCGCTCTGCGCCTTCGCGGTCAACCATGGGGCGTGCTTACAGCTCACGCCGCCAGAACAGTTCGTGTCGGCGCACGGCCTTGCGGAAGAATTCGTTCTCCCCATAAGGCGATGGCTGTCGCCCGGCAAGCCAGCGTTGCAGCAGGCGGCGCAGGCGGCGCTTGAACGGTGCCGGCGGCTGCAGGTCGTGCATCATGCCCAGGGCCATGGCCTTGTCGCGCTGGGTCGCGCAGTCCAGCACCAGGCTGCAGGGTGCCCAGGCCTGGGCAGCGCTCAATTGCGGCGGCAAAGCCACGCCATCGCCACTGTCGCCCATCGGCCAGCGGTCGTTATCGTGCAGGTGGTTGGCGTAGCACAGCAAGGTTTGTGGCTGCCAGGTCATGCCTTGCAAGGCTTCCAATACCGCCGCCTGAGCGCAGATATGGTCCGGATGGGGGTCTAGCTGCGGGTGCGGCATCACCAGGACCTCTGGCTTGGCCCGCTCCAGCAAGGCTCGCAGGTCGGCCAGCAGGTTATGCCAGGTGGGTGCGCCATCACGGTCGCCCGGTAACGGGAACGGGTTGAACTGGCGGAACACGCGGATATCGGCCAGGTCGGCTTCACGTGAGGCGGCCGGCTGGTCGGGGGCGGCCTGCATGGCAGGCAGCTGCAGGCAAAAGTAGCCCAGCTGTATGCAATGCGACTCCGGCACCCCGGCCCAACGCGGCACGGCGATGCTGTCCCAGGCACGCAGGCGCCCCTTCAGGCGCGCGGCCTCGGCCTTTGCCAGGCCCATCTGCTGGTAGTGCTCGGCCTCTATCTCACCGGCGGTCAGGGTCACCACCCAGCTTTCGTCGGCCTGGCTGTACAAACCATACGCGGCCAACTCGGCGTCGTCGGCATGTGGCGCGATCACCATCACTCGGCGCCGCTGCAGCTCGACCGAGGGGGTTATCCACAGGCGCAGCTGACCCTGCAGCCGGCAATGCCGGCCGCGCAGTCGCAACGTACCGGCCTGCAGTGGCGCTGCAAGGCCGGTCAGGTTAAGGAAGCGCACCCCATCGACGCCACGCTCGAACGTTTGCCGATCGGCCTGTTCGCCAGCCAGCAGCTCGACCCGAGGGTCGAGAAAGCGCCCCAACCAGCTGCTCTTTAGCCGCAGCTCAAGCACCAGGGTTTCGTCGCCCTGCAACGTGCAATCAGCCTTGAGCCAGCCATCGTGCAGGCTGGCAGGAACCTGCCGCACCTGATCGCCGAAGTCGTAGGCATAGTCCTCACCCGGTGCATAGAACAGGTGGTCGGCAAACCAGGCCTCATGGGCAGCCCAGAGCAGCGGCAACAACAGCAGTGGCAACCACCACCAGCTGAATACACCGAGGGCGACCAGCGCAACCAGGCCCGCCAGCAGCCCCAGGCGTTTGTTGCGCCGGTGGCGCTTGAGCAACTGCTGCTTGCGGCTCACGCTTGATACACCGGCACAGGGTTGCACCAGCGGTCCTTGTACTCACGATCAGCACGGCCGAACGAGAACCGCAGCGGCTTGTTGCGCGCCCGGGCATCTTCCCAGGCGGCCTGGGTATTAAGGAAGCTCAGCACGCTGCCTGGGCTGAAGGCCTTGGTTTCAGGGTCGACACCGCCATTGATGTACTCGACGCTAATCCATTCCGGCGCTTCGACGCGGTACACCAGCTGGATGGCAATCGGTTTACCGTCCAGCAGCAGCACCGAGCCGATCAGCAGCTCGCGCAAGCGGCCCAGCACATCGGCCATACGCTCGGCACCGGTGGCAGGGAACCCCCAGCGGCGCAGGAACAGGTCGCAGTACATGCTGGCGATTTCCTGAGCACTGAAGTCGCTGATCGGGCGTACCACACCACCCGCTTCTTCCAGCAGGCGAAGTTCACGGCGCTGGTTGTAGCGGAACTTCTTCGACAGGTCTTCAGGCGCCCGGGCCATGGCCAACTGCTCCTTCTGCGCCTTCAGGCCGCTGAAGCGGCCCTGGTTCAGTTCGGACAGGTAACGCATTGTATGGCGCAACGGCGCAGCGGCATCAGACGCCGCCGGCAGAATGATCTCGGCATTACCGAGGTCGAACAGGGCCTTCTTGCCAGCACGCTTCAGCACGTCCTTGGACAGCGCCAGGTGACGCCCCCAGACCGGGATGGCGGCTTTCAGCTCGCCAGCCTGGTGCCAGCCCAGGTAACGCACCGGGATCTGTGCCAGGTCCGCCAGTTGCTCGACCACCAGCGGATGGGTGGCAACACTGCCGCCAAAGCGCGCCCATGCCTGGGCATAAGCCTTGGCATCGATAGCTTGCCAACCGCGTTCGCGGAAGGCCTGGATACGATTGAGCATCAGGCCTGCCCCACCAACGCGCGCACCTGCGGGAGTTGCCAGAAGGCCTCGCGCACCGCCTGGTCAGAGAAACGCTCGCGCAGGCGCTGCAGCATGTGCCTGGCACAGGCCTGGCGCTGCTCAGCGTCCAGTACGGCCATGTGCTTCAGGCCCTGAGCCAGCTGCGCGGCGTCGCCCAGCGGGAACAGCACGCCAACGCCCTCGACCACTTCGCGGGCACCGCCACAGGCCGTGGCCAACACCGGTACACCGGCAACCATCGCTTCGAGCAGGACCATGCCGAACGGCTCGTGATCAGAACTCAACGCGAACACGTCGAACGCCTGGAAATAACGGCGCGCATCCGGTACCTGGCCAAGAAAGTCGACTTGCCCGGCAATACCAAGTTCGGCGGCCAACGCCTTGAGCTTGGCCTCCAGGCGCCCCTTGCCGAGGATTGCCAGGCGGGCGCCAGCCGGCAGCCCCGGCAATGCCTGGGCAAAACCGCGCAACAGGGTGGCCTGGTCCTTGTCCGGGTGCAGGCGCCCGACATTGCCGACGATCCACGCCTGAGCATCCAGGCCCAAGGCCTGGCGTGCGTCAGCGCGCGGCACCAGGGCTGCTTGCAGGGCGTCGATGTCGATGCGGTTGTACAGGGTCTGGATGCGTTCGGCCGGCCACTGCGGCAAGCAACGGCGCATATCGTCACGTACCGCGTCCGAAACACCCAACAGGCTCAGACGCTTGCCGAACAGGTTCGCGAACAGGCGGCGGCCTTTGCGCTGGTAGTCGCCAAAGGCATGGTGCACACCAATCACCGGCAGGCCGGTCCCCAGCAGGGCAACGTAGATCGGCTTGAAGCGATGGGCGATGCAGAAAGCGAAATTGCGCTCGGCCGCAATGCGCCGCAATGCGCGGATGGCGCCGAGTTTCAGGCCACGCACGGCCTTGGAGCTGAACTCAAGGAACAGCACCTCGTCCGACGCACAGCCAGCCGCCACCTGCGCGTCGGCGGCGCCGGTGAGGAACACCGTAGTCACCCGGTACCCACGCCCCTGAAACAGGCTGGCGTACTGACGGGCGCAGTCCAGGAACGGCCCGTCATAGCCATGGCAGAACTGCAGGATGCGCGGTTCAGAGCGGCTGGTCATACGGGGCCGCGCCGTCCTTCACAACCAGGATGTCTTCCATGATCAGGTACTGCAGGTCCGAGCCGAAGAACATGTTCAGGGCATCGGTCGGCGAGCAGATCATCGGTTCACCACGACGGTTCAGCGAGGTGTTCAGCGACACGCCGTTGCCCGTCAGGTCTTCCAGTGCCTTCATCATGTCGTAGTAGCGCGGGTTGTACTCGCGCTTGAGCACCTGGGCACGCGAAGTGCCGTCCTCGTGCACCACTTCCGGCACGCGGGTTTTCCACTCTTCAGCGACTTCGAAGGTGAAGGTCATGAACGGCGCGGGATGGTCGACCTTGATCATCTGCGGGGCGACAGTGTCGAGCATCGACGGGCAGAAAGGTCTCCAGCGTTCGCGGAACTTGATCTGGTGGTTGATGCGGTCAGCCACGCCTTCCACGCTTGGGCAGCCGATGATCGATCGGCCACCCAGGGCACGCGGCCCGAACTCCATGCGGCCCTGGAACCAGGCAACCGGGTTGCCATCGACCATGATCTGGGCGATCTGCTGCGGCATGTTCTCGAGTTTGCGCCACTTTGGCTGGTTCGGGTGACGGGCGCAGGCGGCGATCACGTCTTCGTTGGAGTACGACGGGCCGAGGTAGACGTGCTCCATCTTCTCGACCGGAACGCCACGGGCGTGGGACACATAGGCAGCGGCGCCAACGGCAGTCCCGGCGTCGCCGGAGGCCGGCTGAACGAACAACTCTTTCACGTCCGGACGGGCGATGATCTTCTGGTTGAGCTTGACGTTCAGCGCACAGCCGCCGGCGAAGGCCAGCTTGCCGGTTTCACGCAGGGTGTCGCCCAGGTAATGGTCGATCATCTGCAGCGCCAGTTTCTCGAACAGCGCCTGCATGCTGGCGGCGTAATGGATGTACGGCTCGTCGGCGATGTCGCCTTCGCGCTTGGGGCCCAGCCATTCGATCAGCTTTGGCGAGAAGTAGAAGCCCTTGCCCTTCTCTTTATAGCGGCGCAGGCCGATAACGTTGGCGTACTCGGTGTTGATGACCAACTCGCCGTTTTCGAAGCTGGCCAGACGCGAGAAATCATACTTGCTGGCGTCGCCATACGGCGCCATGCCCATGACCTTGAACTCGCCATCGAGCATTTCGAAGCCCAGGAACTCGGTGATGGCACCGTAAAGGCCACCCAGCGAGTCCGGGTCGAAGAATTCCTTGATCTTGTGGATCTTGCCGTTTTCGCCGTAGCCAAAGAAGGTGGTGGCGTACTCGCCCTTCCCGTCAATGCCGAGGATTGCGGTTTTTTCCTTGAAGCCCGAGCAATGATAAGCACTGGAAGCGTGGGCCAGGTGGTGCTCGACCGGCTCGATCTTGACCTTTTTCGGGTCGAAGCCCAGTTGCTCCAGGCACCAGACGATCTTCTTGCGATAGCGCTTGTAGCGACGGTTGCCCATCAGGATGGCATCGAGTGCACGATCCGGGGCGTACCAATAGCGCTTGGCATAGTGCCACCGCGCCTTGCCGAACAGGCTGATCGGGGCGAACGGGATGGCTACCACGTCGACGTCGGACGGCTTGATGCCTGCCTGTTCCAGGCAGAACTTCGCCGACTCGTAGGGCATGCGGTTCTTCGCATGCTTGTCACGCACGAAGCGCTCTTCTTCGGCGGCGGCAATCAGCTTGCCGTCAATGTACAGGGCCGCGGAAGGGTCATGGCTAAGGGCGCCGGACAGGCCAAGAATCGTCAATGCCAAGGGATTAGCCTCTTCATTCGGTAAAAATGCGCCAGCGGCCTCTTGGGCGGATGGCGGCTAAAGGGCGGGATTATAACGCAAACATTGGAGGCACACCGCCCCCTTGTAGGAGCGGGTTCACCCGCGAAGCAGGCAACGCGGTGGATGGCACCGGCGTCGCCGGTGTTCGCGGGTATACCCGCGCCTACAGGTTTACTCGGCGATCAGCCAGTCCATGCGATAACTGCCGGCGGTCTGTGCCAGCTCTTTGGCCAGCCATGGCAGCAGCTCCTTAAGTTCATCCTCCAGCCCCCACGGCGGGTTGGCGATGGCCAGGCCAGAGCCGTTCAGCCCCTGAGGGCTGTCCTGGTGATGCACATACAGCTCAACCCGCAACAGTTTCGGCGCGCCAGTGCTGGTCAGGTCCTGGTAATAGCGGGTCAGCGAACGCTGGTCTTTGATCGGGTACCAGATGGCCACAACCGTCTGGCGCATGCGGCCGATCGCCTCTTTCATGGCCGTGGTGCAGCGCTTGAGCTCATCGGCCTGCTCGAACGGCGGGTCGATCAGCATGATCGCGCGCTTTTCCTGCACCGGCAGCAAGGCCCGCGGCACATGCCAGCCTTCACCCAGATGCACGGTCACGCGCGGGTCTTTTTTCATGTTTTCTTTAAGGAGCGGCCCGTCTTCGGGGTGCTTCTCGTTGAGCAGGGCGCGGTCCTGCTGGCGCATCAGGCGACGGGCCAGTTCGGGCGACCCCGGGTAGTAGCGCAGCTCGCCATCGGCATTCAGGCGCTTGATGATGCGCAGGTAGTCGTCGGCCATGGCCGGCAGGTCATCGCGATTCCACAGGCGGGCTACGCCTTCCAGGTACTCGCCGGTACGGCTTGCCTGATCGCCCTGCAGGTCGTACAGGCCGAGCCCTGCGTGGGTATCGATATAGGCGAACGGCTGCTCCTTGCGCGACATCAGGGCGATGAGGCGGGTCAGCACGATGTGTTTGAGGACGTCGGCGTGGTTGCCGGCGTGGAAGGCGTGACGATAGTTCATGGCAACTCCTGCGAAGGCGGCAAGTTTACCTTGCCTTGCAGGCGGAGTCAGGCCTGGCTGCTGATTGGCGGCACCCGCAAAGCAGGCACCGCCAATTCAACGGGTGTTACTTGTCGGCGTGATACGCCGCATCAGCTGCTTCGAAGCGCTTGACCATCGCCTGCGAAGGGCTGCCCAGCTTGCTCACCAGAACAATGGCGATGCTGGCGAACAGGAAGCCCGGGATGATTTCGTACAACCCGAGGGTGTCGAAGTTCTTCCACAGGATCACCGTCAGCGCACCCACCACGATACCGGCCAGCGCACCGTTACGGGTCATGCCTTTCCACAGCACCGAAATCAGCACCACCGGGCCGAAGGCGGCACCGAAGCCGGCCCAGGCATAGGCCACCAGGCCCAGCACGCGGTTTTCCGGGTTGGAGGCCATGGCGATGGCAATCAGGGCCACGGCCAGCACCATCAGACGGCCGACCCACACCAGTTCGACCTGCGAAGCATTCTTGCGCAGGAAGGCTTTGTAGAAGTCTTCGGTCAGGGCACTGGAGCACACCAGCAGCTGGCAGCTCAGGGTACTCATGACTGCGGCCAGGATGGCCGACAGCAGGACACCCGCAACCCATGGGTTGAACAGGATCTTGGCCAGCTCGATGAACACACGTTCGTGGTTCTCGCTAACCGGGCCTGCCAGTTCAGGATGAGCCGAGAAGTAGGCGATGCCGAAGAAGCCAACGGCGCAGGTACCCGCCAGGCACAGGATCATCCAGGTCATGGAAATGCGGCGCGCCTTGGCGATGGACTTCACCGAATCAGCGGCCATGAAGCGCGCCAGGATATGCGGCTGGCCGAAGTAACCCAGGCCCCAGCCCATCAGCGAGATGATGCCGATGAAGGTGGCACCCTTGAGCATGTCGAAGTTCGCCGGGTTCACCGCCTCGATAGCGGCGAAGGTCTGGTCGAAGCCACCGGTGGAGATCAGCACGATTACCGGGGTCAGGATCAGCGCGAAGATCATCAGCGAAGCTTGTACGGTATCGGTCCAGCTCACCGCCAGGAAGCCACCCACGAAGGTGTAGGCGATGGTCGCCGCTGCACCAGCCCACAAAGCGGTTTCGTACGACATGCCGAAGGTGCTCTCGAACAGACGGGCACCGGCCACGATGCCGGAGGCACAGTAGATGGTGAAGAACACCAGGATGACGATGGCGGAAATGATACGCAGCAGCCCGGTATTGTCTTCGAAACGGCTGGAGAAGTAGTCCGGCAGGGTCAGCGCGTCACCGTTGTGCTCGGTCTGCACGCGCAGCCGGCCAGCCACGAACAGCCAGTTCAGGTAGGCACCCACCGTCAGACCGATGGCGATCCAGGCCTCGGACAGGCCCGCGAAGTAGATGGCACCGGGCAGGCCCATCAGCAGCCAGCCACTCATGTCGGAGGCACCGGCAGACAGCGCGGTAACCACGCTACCGAGGCTGCGACCGCCCAGAATGTAATCGGAAAGGTTGTTGGTAGCGCGATAGGCGGCGAAGCCGATCAGCACCATTGCTGCGATGTAGATCACGAAGGTGATCGTTAGTGGATTGCCCATGCGTGTGCCCTGGCGTTTGTTTTTATCATGCGCAACCACAGCGATGGCGGTTGCACCCAGGCGGCGAATGCTATGCAACAACGCAAAGAAGGTGCAACCATTTTTCTTTTGCAAGTTGCACCTGCCCGTGCATTTTCCGACAAAGCCCGCTTCTTGCTCCTTTCGGGAGCAAAAAACCGACTTTTCAGAATAAATCGCACCGAAAACGCCCCTTTTCAGGGTATGGGAATAGCTGTCGGACGAGTTGCACCTTCCACACGAAAAATTAGGGTTGCACCTGGTTGCACCCGAATTGTCCTACAGATACTCTTGACGCCAGCTTAGGCCACAACCGTGGCAATAACGAGGATAAGAAATGGCGACTACCACCCTTGGGGTCAAACTCGACGACCCGACCCGTGAGCGACTCAAAGCAGCTGCGCAGTCCATTGACCGCACGCCGCACTGGTTGATCAAGCAAGCGATCTTCAACTACCTGGAGAAGCTCGAGGGTGGCGCCACCCTGACCGAACTCAACGGTCATGTCAGCAACCTGGCCGACGATGCCGGTGAAGTCCAGGCCGACCACAGCCACCAGTGCTTCCTCGAATTTGCCGAAAGCATCTTGCCGCAGTCGGTACTGCGCTCGGCGATCACCGCTGCCTACCGCCGACCGGAGCAGGAAGTGGTGCCGATGCTGCTGGAGCAGGCGCGCCTGAGCGCGCCACTGGCCGAAGCCACCAACAAGCTGGCCGCGGGCATTGCCGAAAAGCTGCGCAATCAGAAAAGCGCCGGCGGCCGTGCCGGTATTGTCCAGGGCCTGCTGCAGGAATTCTCGCTGTCGTCTCAGGAAGGCGTGGCGCTGATGTGCCTGGCCGAAGCCCTGCTGCGTATCCCCGACAAAGGTACCCGTGATGCGCTGATCCGCGACAAGATCAGTACCGGCAACTGGCAGCCGCACCTGGGCAACAGCCCGTCACTGTTCGTCAACGCCGCCACCTGGGGGCTGCTGCTGACCGGCAAGCTGGTCAGCACCCATAACGAAACCGGCCTCACCTCCTCGCTCACCCGCATCATCGGCAAGAGCGGCGAACCGATGATCCGCAAGGGCGTCGACATGGCCATGCGCCTGATGGGTGAGCAGTTCGTCACCGGCGAGACCATTGCCGAAGCCCTGGCCAACGCCAGCCGTTTCGAGGCCAAAGGCTTCCGTTACTCCTACGACATGCTCGGCGAAGCCGCACTGACCGAGCACGACGCGCAGAAGTACCTGGCGTCCTACGAGCAGGCCATCCACTCGATCGGCAAGGCCTCGCATGGCCGTGGCATCTATGAAGGCCCAGGTATCTCGATCAAGCTGTCGGCACTGCACCCGCGCTACAGCCGCGCCCAGTACGAGCGCGTGATGGAAGAGCTGTACCCGCGCCTGCTGTCGCTGACCCTGCTGGCCAAACAGTACGACATCGGCCTTAACATCGACGCCGAAGAAGCCGACCGCCTGGAGCTTTCGCTGGACCTGCTCGAACGCCTGTGCTTCGAGCCATCCCTGGCTGGCTGGAACGGCATCGGCTTCGTTATCCAGGCCTACCAGAAGCGCTGCCCGTACGTGATCGACTACGTCATCGATCTGGCCAAGCGCAGCCGCCACCGCCTGATGATCCGCCTGGTAAAAGGCGCCTACTGGGACAGCGAGATCAAGCGTGCCCAGGTCGAAGGCCTGGAAGGCTACCCGGTCTATACCCGCAAGGTGTACACCGACGTGTCCTACGTCGCCTGCGCCCGCAAGCTGCTGGCCGTGCCAGAAGCCATCTACCCGCAGTTCGCCACCCACAACGCCCACACCCTGTCGGCCATCTACCACATTGCCGGGCAGAACTATTACCCGGGCCAGTACGAGTTCCAGTGCCTGCACGGCATGGGCGAGCCGCTGTACGAGCAAGTAGTCGGCAAGATTGCCGATGGCAAGCTGAACCGCCCGTGCCGCGTGTATGCACCGGTCGGCACCCATGAAACGCTGCTGGCCTACCTGGTGCGCCGCCTGCTGGAAAACGGCGCCAACACCTCGTTCGTCAACCGCATCGCCGACCACTCGATTTCCATCCAGGAACTGGTCGCCGACCCGGTGGCCAGCATCGAGCGCATGGGTACCCAGGAAGGCAGTATCGGCCTGCCGCACCCACGCATTCCCCTGCCGCGCGACCTGTATGGCACCGAACGGGCCAACTCGGCCGGTATCGACATGGCCAACGAACACCGCCTGGCATCGCTGTCCTGCGCCATGCTGGCCACCGCTCACAATGACTGGAAGGCTGCCCCGCTACTGGCCTGCGCCGCCAGCGAGAGCGCTGCCGCACCGGTGCTGAACCCGGCTGACCACCGCGACGTCGTCGGCCATGTGCAGGAGGCCACCGTTGCCGACGTGGACAACGCCATCCAGTGCGCACTGAACGCCGCACCGATCTGGCAGGCCACCCCACCAGCCGAGCGTGCTGCCATTCTGGAGCGCACCGCCGACCTGATGGAGGCCGAGATCCAGCCGCTGATGGGCCTGCTCATCCGCGAGGCCGGCAAGACCTTCGCCAACGCCATTGCCGAAGTGCGTGAAGCCGTGGACTTCCTGCGCTACTACGCGGTGCAGGCACGTAACGACTTCAGCAATGACGCCCACCGCCCACTGGGCCCTGTGGTGTGCATCAGCCCATGGAACTTCCCGCTGGCGATCTTCACCGGCCAGGTGGCCGCAGCCCTGGCTGCCGGCAACCCGGTACTGGCCAAGCCTGCCGAGCAAACCCCACTGATCGCCGCCCAGGCCGTGCGCCTGCTGCTGGAAGCTGGCATCCCAGAAGGCGTGCTGCAGCTGCTGCCTGGCCGCGGTGAAACCGTCGGAGCCGGCCTGGTCGGGGACGAACGCGTCAAAGGTGTGATGTTCACCGGCTCCACTGAAGTGGCCCGCCTGCTGCAGCGCAACGTCGCTGGCCGTCTGGACAACCAGGGCCGCCCGATCCCGCTGATCGCCGAAACCGGCGGCCAGAACGCGATGATCGTCGACTCCTCGGCACTGACCGAACAGGTCGTGATCGACGTGGTGTCCTCGGCCTTCGACAGTGCCGGCCAGCGTTGCTCGGCCCTGCGCGTACTGTGCTTGCAGGAAGACTCCGCCGACCGCGTAATCGAGATGCTCAAGGGCGCCATGGCTGAAAGCCGCCTGGGCTGCCCGGACCGCCTGGCCGTGGACATCGGCCCGGTGATCGATGCCGAAGCCAAGGCTGGCATCGAGAAGCACATCCAGGGCATGCGCGAGAAAGGCCGCCCGGTCTACCAAGTCGCTATTGCCGATGCTGCCGAGATCAAGCGTGGCACCTTCGTCATGCCAACCCTGATCGAGCTGGACAGCTTCGACGAGCTGAAGCGCGAAATCTTCGGCCCCGTGCTGCACGTGGTGCGCTACAACCGCCGCAATCTGGACCAGCTGATCGAGCAGATCAACAACTCCGGCTACGGCCTGACCCTCGGCGTGCACACCCGTATCGACGAGACCATCGCCAAGGTGGTGGAAACCGCCAACGCCGGCAACATGTACGTCAACCGCAACATTGTGGGTGCAGTGGTGGGCGTGCAGCCGTTCGGTGGTGAAGGCCTGTCGGGTACCGGCCCGAAAGCCGGCGGCCCGCTGTACCTCTACCGCCTGCTGTCGACCCGCCCGGCCGACGCCATCGGCCGCCACTTCCAGCAGCAGGACGGCGAAGGCAAGCCGGATCGCACCCTGCACGAACAGCTGGTCAAGCCACTGCACGGCCTGAAGGCCTGGGCCGAGAACAACCAGCTGGCCGACCTGGCCGCGCTGTGCAGCCAGTTCGCCAGCCAGTCGCAGAGCGGCATCGCCCGCCTGCTGCCTGGCCCGACCGGCGAGCGCAACAGCTACACCATTCTGCCGCGTGAGCACGTGCTGTGCCTGGCCGACAACGAAGCCGACCTGCTGGCGCAGTTCGCCGCAGTACTGGCCGTTGGCAGCTCGGCGGTGTGGGTTGACGGTGAACCGGGCAAGGCCCTGCGCGCCCGCCTGCCGCGTGAGCTGCAGGCCAAGGTGAAGCTGGTCGCGGACTGGAACAAGGATGAAGTGGCGTTCGACGCCGTGATCCACCATGGCGACTCGGACCAGCTGCGCGGCGTATGCCAGCAGGTGGCCAAGCGTGCCGGGGCGATCGTTGGGGTGCACGGGCTGTCCAGCGGTGATCACCAGATTGCGCTGGAGCGCCTGGTCATCGAGCGCGCGGTGAGCGTGAACACTGCAGCGGCAGGCGGTAACGCCAGCCTGATGACCATTGGCTAATGGCTGAGGGTTGTTGAAGAAGAAGGAGAGCCTCGGCTCTCCTTTTTTATGCGTACATGTCCTGAAGCAGGGGCTGGACTAACAGGTGCTCACCAGAACGTGGTCATGCCAACGGTGACTTGGGTGTCTTCTGTTGTTACCGTTTATCCCCTGGAATTTCTCGGCTGCCTGGGCCGGTCCTTTCGCGGGTAAACCCGCTCCTACACCGGATCAGTGGCGGACACAGGTCGGGGGTTGGACACAGGCCGCTGTAGGGTTTACCCGCGAAAGGACCCGTCCAGACAGACATATAAAATAGCCTTGCAGGAGGCTTCTACCCCAGCATCGTATTGTCTTCAAGGAAAGCGGAAGCGCGGTGTGGATCGGGGACTATCCGGAGCTCCCCTCCGACAGAGCTTCGGCCAAAAAATGCTCAAACCATTGGTGAAAGCGCAATCAAAGCAAACAGCTGTGCTGCCATAAGCGCAATACCCAGCAGCATCCAAAGCCAATTGGCCAGCGTGAACCGGCTGTTGGCCTTCCCTTCTTTGTCACCCGCACAGAAATTGATGCCCTTCTGCATGAATACCAGAATGATCAGCCAAGCTGCCTGAATGGCTAAGCCCGCAAAATAGGCCGGCCACAGCTGGCCTTCCAACACGACGCTGGCAACCACCCAGACAACGCAAAAACCGTAATAGCCCAGCGTGAGCCCCAGGATGGACCACGGATAGGTTTTACCTGAGTCGCGAATATGGTCATTTACCCTTCTCAATAATGGATAGATGAAGAACACTGCAAAAGCGCTTCGCCAGAACGGACTTACGCGCTCTCCCGTTTTCTCTCTATGCAGACTCCAACTTTGATAGAAGCAGTAAACCCAGTAGAAGCCCAAGGTAAAGAAATTCATTACACCAAATTTCATGGGTGAGACTACGAAGAAGGGAACCTGGTTGCCGTTGGCCTCAGCCAAGTCAGCGTGGTGGGCATCACTCATCTGAAACGTTTCCTTGTGAACACCAAAACGCACATTCAAGGCCAACTGATATTCGATCCGCAGCAGTCCATTTCCGATCTGGATTGTGGGAAACGTCTCCATATTCTCCCGAGCAGGCATTACACGACCTGACCTTGCGTTGGTTTCACCAATAACCGGCAGGCTTCCCGGCGTTCTCAACCCATATCACGCAAACCTATTAACCTGTCCCCAGTCTCACCACGCTCCTACACTCGCAGCATCCCGCCTCAGGACCGCCACCATGCCCGAGACCTTGCTCAGCCCCCGCAACCTCGCCTTCGAGCTCTACGAAGTCCTCGACGCCGAAGCCCTGACCCAGCGCCCGCGCTTCGCCGAGCACAGCCGTGAAACCTTCGATGCGGCACTGACCACCGCCCGCACCATCGCCGAAAAGTATTTCGCCCCGCACAACCGCAAGGCCGACGAAAACGAACCACGCTACGTGGACGGCCGCGCCGAGCTGATTCCCGAGGTGAAGCCCGCCGTCGATGCCTTCCTCGAAGCCGGCTTCCTCAACGCCAACCGGGACTTCGAGGTCGGCGGCATGCAGCTGCCCAGCCTGGTCTCGCAAGCCTGCTTCGCCCACTTCCAGGCCGCCAACGCCGGCACCACGGCCTACCCGTTTCTGACCATGGGCGCGGCCAACCTGATCGAGAGCTTCGGCTCCGATGAACAGAAGCGCCTGTTCCTGCAACCGATGATCGAGGGCCGCTACTTCGGCACCATGGCGCTGACCGAACCCCACGCCGGCTCGTCGCTGGCCGACATACGCACCCGCGCCGAACCAGCAGGCGACGGCAGCTACCGGCTCAAAGGCAACAAGATCTTCATTTCCGGCGGCGACCACGAACTGTCGGAAAACATCGTGCACATGGTGCTGGCCAAGCTTCCGGACGCCCCGCCCGGGGTCAAAGGCATCTCGCTGTTCATCGTGCCCAAGTACCACGTAAACCCGGACGGCAGCCGTGGCCCGCGCAACGATGTGCTGCTGGCCGGGCTGTTCCACAAGATGGGCTGGCGCGGCACCACCTCGACCGCGCTGAACTTCGGCGACAATGGCCAGTGCGTCGGCTATCTGGTCGGCCAGCCGCACCAAGGCCTGGCCTGTATGTTCCAGATGATGAACGAGGCGCGGATAGGCGTAGGCATGGGCGCGGTGATGCTGGGTTACGCCGGCTACCTTTACTCCCTGGAATACGCTCGCCAGCGGCCGCAGGGCCGGCTGCCAGACAACAAGGACCCACACAGCCCGGCGGTGCCGATCATCGAGCACACGGATGTGAAGCGCATGCTTCTGGCGCAGAAGGCCTACGTAGAAGGCGCCTTTGACCTGGGCCTGTACGCCGCGCGCCTGTTCGACGACACCCATACGGCCGCTGACGAAAACACCCGCAAGCTGGCGCAGGACCTGCTCGACCTGCTGACCCCGATCGTCAAATCCTGGCCCTCGGCGTTCTGCCTCAAGGCCAACGAATTGGCGATCCAGATTCTTGGCGGCCACGGCTACACCCGCGAATACCCGGTGGAGCAGTACTACCGTGACAACCGTTTGAACCCGATCCACGAAGGTACCGAGGGTATCCAGTCGCTCGATCTGCTCGGTCGCAAGCTGGCACAGCACAATGGTGCCGGCCTCAAGCAGCTGATACGCCTGATCGCCACCACCTGCGAACGTGCCAGCCATCACCCGAACCTTGACCCACTGCGTCAGCCGCTGGAGCAACTGGCCAACCGCCTGCAGGGGGTCACCCTGGTCCTGCTCGGTGACCTCGCCCAAGGCAAAGTCGCTGGTGCCTTGGCCAACTCTGCCTTGTACCTCAAGGCCTTCGGCCACTGCGTGATCGGCTGGCGCTGGTTGGAGCAGGCGGTTCACGCCGAACTTGGTCTGCTCAAGGGAACCGCTGCTGATCGCGACTTCTACCTCGGCAAGCTGCAAGCTGCGCGTTATTTCCTGACCTGGGAAGTACCGGGCTGCCATAATGAGCTGGCATTGCTCGAGGCACACGACGATACCTGCCTCGGCATGCAAGACGGGTGGTTCTAGGGGGAGCCACCGTGTACACGGAGGCATCCGCATGTTCGATTCCAGCGCCCTGCTGCGCCAGCGCTTTGCTGCGCTGCGCAGTACGGCCGAGTTGTTTTCCCTGCGCCATGTGAAACAGTCGCACCAGGCGCTTTCGGTTCGCCGCAACGTCGCCGAACCACCCTTCTTCAGCCAGGATGAGGGCGCCATGCTCACCGTGCGGGTCAATGGCGTGGAGGCCTACGCTGCCACCGCCGACCTGTCCCAGGCTGGCCTGCAGCGCGCCCTTGAGCAAGCCGAGGCGCTGGCGCGGCAGATCGCCCGGCACAGCCTGCTGGACCTGCGCGAACACGCCGTAACCAGTGCACGCCACGACCATGTTTCGCCCAACTTCGACCAACCCGTGCCCAGCCTCGCCGACTGCCTTGGCCTGCTCGCCGCCGAATCGGCCAGCGTGCCCAGGGACAGCCGTTTGGTGGACTGGCAGGCCAGCCTGGGGCTGAGCCTGGTCGAGCAAACCTACCTGAACTCGGCCGGCGCCGAACTGCGCCATGCCCAGCGCTTCCTGTTCCCGGGCCTGGGGGTGACCGCCAGCGACGGCCAGGACAGCCAAAGCCGCAGCCTGGGCCGCGACAACTTCGGCCAACAGGGTGGTTTCGAGATCATCGAGCGCTGCGGCCTGGTCGGCGCGGCCAGTCGGGTGGCTGACGAAGCACTGCAGCTGCTGCAGGCACCGAACACCCCCAGTGGCCCGCGTGACCTGCTGTTGATGCCGGACCAGATGATGCTGCAGATTCACGAATCCATCGGCCACCCGCTGGAGATGGACCGCATTCTCGGCGACGAGCGCAACTACGCCGGCACCAGCTTCGTCAAAGCCAGCGACTTCGGCCACCTGCAGTACGGCTCCAGCCTGCTGAACGTGACCTTCGACCCGACCATTGGCGAAGAGCTGGCCAGCTACAGTCATGACGACGACGGCACCCCGGCCAGCAAAGCATTCCTGATACGCGGCGGCCTGCTGCTGCGCCCGCTGGGTGGCGCGCTGTCGCAGTTCCGCTCTGGCCTGGACGGCGTGGCCAACAGCCGTGCCTGCGGCTGGAACCGCGCGCCGATCGACCGCATGGCCAACCTCAACATCGAGCCGGGCGACCAGTCTTTCGAGCAACTGGTCGGAGGCATCGAGCAGGGCATCCTGATGCGTACCAACCGTTCCTGGTCCATCGACGATGCGCGCAACAAGTTCCAGTTCGGCTGCGAATGGGGCCAGTTGATTGAAAATGGCGAGCTCAAGGGCATCGTCAAGAACCCCAACTACCGCGGCATCTCCGCGCAGTTCTGGCGCAACCTGTCGGCGGTTGGCGACCACAGTACCTTCCAGGTGCTAGGCACGCCCAACTGTGGCAAGGGCGAACCCAATCAGGTGGTGCGGGTCGGCCACGCCTCGCCGGCCTGTGTGTTCCGCCAGATCGATGTATTCGGAGGAGACGCCTGATGAAGCACGCGTTCGAAACCCTGGTCGGGGAGGTGCGCACCGCCCTTCAGGCGGGCGAGCAGTTCACCCTCGGTTACAGTGCCGAGCAATCGCAGTTCGTGCGTTTCAACCATGCCAAGGTGCGCCAGGCCGGCGAAGTCAGCCAGGCCAGCGCGCAACTGCGACTGGTGCGCGATGGGCGCCAGGCGGAACAGCAGGTGACCTTGAGTGGCGACGTGCAACTGGATCGCCAGCGCCTGAACGTTGCGCTCGAGCAGCTGCGCCAGACCTTGCCGCTGCTGGCACTCGACCCTTACCTGCGCCTGGACGAAAACGCCTGGCACAGCCATAGCCTGCAGGAACACCCCCTGCCCGCACTGAACGAAGTACTGGCCCTGCTTGAGCGTGAAGCAGGTGACCTGGACCTGGTCGGCATCTACGCCGCCGGCCCGGTATGCCGCGGCTTCGCCAGCTCGTTCGGCGCCTTCGGCTGGCACCAGGCCAACAGCTTCAACGTCGACTGGAGCCTGTTCCACGATAATGGCCAGGCAGTGAAGGCCAACTATGCCGGCCAGGCCTGGAGCGCCGACGACTTCACCGTACGCCTGCGCCAGGCACGAAAGCAGTTGGGTTTCCTCGGCCGCCCGGCAGTTACCCTCAAGCCCGGCACCTACCGCGCCTACCTTGCACCTGCGGCCATGGACGAAGTCGCCGGCATGTTGTGCTGGGGCGGCTTTTCCGCGCAGGCGCTGGCCACTGGCAACAGCGCTCTGCAGCGCCTGTACAACGGCGATGCACGGCTTAGCCCGCTGGTCAGTTTTACCGAGCAGGTCAGCGGCTCGCTTAGCCCGGCATTTTCCGATGAAGGTGCGCCGCGCCTGGATGTGCCGCTGATCCAGCAAGGCGAGGCCCGGCAGCGGTTGATCAGTGCGCGCAGTGCGGCCGAGTTCGAGCTGCAGGCCAATGGCGCCGACGGCTACGAGTCGCCCTGTGCGCTCAGCCTGGCGCCGGGCAATCTGGCCAGTGCGCAGATCCTTGAGCGTCTAGGCACCGGGCTGTACATCAGCAACCTGTGGTACCTGAACTACTCGGACCTGCCAGCGGCGCGCATGACCGGGCTGACCCGCTTCGCCACTTTCTGGGTAGAAGACGGGCAGATCCAGGGGCCGGTGAGTACCATGCGCTTCGATGACAGCCTGTACAGCTTGCTGGGCAGCCAGCTGGAGGACCTGACCCAGGAGCGCGAGATGATTCTGTCGACCAGTACTTATGGACAGCGCAGTACCGGGTCGAGTCATTTGCCCGGAGCACTGGTCAAAGGCCTGACCCTGACATTGTGACTGGACTTGCCGGCCCTTTCGCGGCTAAAGCCGCACCTACAAGGAACGCGTAACCCTTGTAGGAGCGGCTTTAGCCGCGAAAGGGCCGGCACTGACAAACGAGGACGTCATGCCCGAACGCACCCCGCTGGACCCCGTCACCGCCCGCTGGATCCCTTGGGTGGTGGCCATCGCCTTCTTCATGCAGTCCCTGGACGGCACCATCCTCAACACTGCGCTGCCGGCCATGGCCCGCTCGTTGGCCGAAGACCCCTTGCGCATGCAAGGTGTGATCATTGCCTACATGCTCACCGTGGCCCTGCTGATCCCTGCCTCAGGCTGGATCGCCGACCGTTTCGGCACCAAGCGCATCTTCTTCAGCGCTATCTTGCTGTTCAGCTTTGGCTCGCTGCTGTGCGCCGCAGCCAACAGCCTTGGCTTCCTGATCTTCGCCCGCGTGGTGCAGGGGCTGGGCGGTGCGCTGATGCTGCCGGTCGGGCGGCTGGTGGTGCTGCGCGCCTACCCACGCAGCGAGCTGGTGCGGATCATGAGTTTCATCACCATCCCCGGCCTGCTCGGGCCATTGCTGGGGCCAACGGTCGGTGGCTGGCTGGTGGAAATCCTCAGCTGGCACTGGATCTTCCTGCTCAACCTGCCTGTCGGCCTGCTTGGCTGCATTGCCGTGTGGAAGTTCATCCCGGACTTGCGCGGCGCCGAGCGCACCACCTTCGACGGCCCTGGTTTCCTGCTGTTCGGTGCAGCGATGGTACTGATCACCATTGCCATGGAAGGCCTGGGCGAGCTGCACCTGCCGCACTTGCGGGTAATGTTGCTGCTGTTCGCCGGCATGGCCTGCCTGGCCGCGTACTGGCTGCGCGCCGGGCGCGACCCGGAGCCGCTGTTCTCGCCAAGCCTGTTCCGCGTGCGCACCTTCGCCATCGGCATCCTCGGCAACCTGTTCGCCCGCCTGGGCAGCGGCGCGCTGCCGTTCCTGGTGCCGTTGCTGCTGCAGGTTGCGCTGGGCTACTCACCCGCCCAGGCAGGCATGAGCATGATCCCGCTGGCGGCGGCGGCCATGCTGGCCAAATCCATTGCCCGACCGCTGATCGAACGGTTCGGCTATCGCATCATCCTCACCGGTAATACCTTGCTGCTGGGCATCCTGCTGGCAAGCCTGGGCCTGGTGGACGAGCAGACCCCTTATTGGCTGCTGTTGGTGCAACTTGGCCTTCTGGGGGCAGTGAACTCCATGCAGTTCACTGCAATGAACACAGTGACGCTCATCGATCTCGACGACGCCAGCGCCAGTAGCGGTAACAGCCTGCTGTCGGTGGTCGCGCAACTGTCGCTGAGCCTGGGTGTGGCCTGCGCCGGCGCACTGTTGGGCGGCTTTACTGCGGCAGGCAGCGCCGAGGGCGTGGAAACCACCCTGGGCGCGTTCCAGCTGACCTTCGTCACCATCGGCGTAATGGCCATGCTGGCAGCGGCGATCTTCCTGCAGCTGGCGCCGACGGACGGAAGGCGTGCCCGTCGTCCGGAACAACACATGGAGTCGTAGGGCGAATGGCCACGAGGCTGGTAGACTATGCGGCATTTTTCGCTTCGCACCGCAGGCCCGCCTCGTGACCACCGAATCCACCGCCTTTGCCACCTTGCCGCTGTCCACTGCCATGCTGGCCAACCTGGAGGCCCTCGGCTATGCCTCGATGACGCCGATCCAAGCCCAGAGCCTGCCTGTCATCCTCAAAGGCCAGGACCTGATCGCCCAGGCCAAGACCGGTAGCGGCAAGACTGCCGCCTTCGGCATCGGCCTGCTCAACCCGATCAACCCGCGCTACTTCGGCTGCCAGGCGTTGGTGCTCTGCCCTACCCGCGAACTCGCCGACCAGGTGGCCAAGGAGCTGCGCCGCCTGGCCCGTGCCGAGGACAACATCAAGATCCTGACCCTGTGCGGCGGCGTTTCACTGGGCCCACAGATCGCTTCGCTGGAGCACGGTGCGCACATCATCGTCGGCACCCCAGGGCGCATCCAGCAGCATCTGGACAAAGGCACCCTGGTCCTGGACGGGTTGAACACCCTGGTGCTGGACGAAGCCGACCGCATGCTCGACATGGGCTTCTTCGACGCCATCGCCAGCATCATCGGCAAGACCCCGTCGCGCCGCCAGACCCTGCTGTTCTCCGCCACCTACCCGGCCGGCATCAAGCAACTGGCCGCCGACTTCATGCGCAACCCGCAGCAGGTCAAGGTCGAAAGCCTGCACACCGACAACCAGATCGAGCAGCGTTTCATCGAGATTGACCCGCAGCAACGCCTGGAAGCCGTCACCCGCGTGCTCGGCCACTACCGCCCACAATCGTGCGTAGCGTTCTGCTTCACCAAGCAGCAATGCGAGGACGTGGTTGCCCACTTGACCGCCAAGGGCATCGTCGCCCAGGCCCTGCACGGCGACCTGGAGCAGCGCGACCGTGACCAGGTGCTGACCATGTTCGCCAACCGCAGCAGCTCGGTGCTGGTGGCTACCGACGTGGCCGCGCGCGGCCTGGACATCGACGGCCTGGACATGGTCATCAACGTGGAGCTGGCGCGTGATGCGGAAATCCACGTGCACCGCGTGGGCCGTACCGGCCGCGCCGGCGAGAAAGGCGTTGCGGTCAGCCTGGTGGCACCGGCCGAAGGCCACCGCGCCCAGGCCATCGAAGCGCTGCAGAAGAGCCCGCTGCGCTGGGACCAGCTGGACAGCCTGAAAAACAAGGGCGGCGAGCCCCTGCTGCCGGTGATGACCACACTGTGCATTGCCGCTGGCCGCAAGGACAAGCTGCGCCCTGGCGACATCCTGGGGGCCCTGACCGGTGATGCCGGCATCCCGGGCAAGCAAGTGGGCAAGATCGCTATCTTCGACTTCCAGGCGTTTGTGGCCGTGGAGCGGGCGTTGGCCAAGCAAGCCATGCAGCGACTGAACAGCGGCAAGATCAAGGGTCGCGCCCTGAAAGTCCGCATTATCTAAAGCCAGGCAAAGCCCCCTGTAGGAGCGGGTTTACCCGCGAACGCGGCAGTAAATGCATCGTCGCATTCGCGGGTGATCCCACTCCCACAGGGTTCAGCATTTCAATCTGAAGGTTCATACCGTGCACTCCACCGACGTGATCATCCTTGGCGCCGGCGCCGCCGGCCTGATGTGCGCCCAGCTCAGTGCCCGTCGCGGCCGCCGGGTGCTGCTGCTCGACCACGCCAACAAGCCAGGCAAGAAAATCCTCATGTCCGGCGGCGGGCGCTGCAACTTCACCAACCTGTACACCGAGCCGGCCAACTTCCTTTCGCACAACGCGCACTTCTGCAAGTCGGCCCTGGCCCGCTACACCCAGTGGGACTTCATCGAGCTGGTGTGCAAGCACGGCGTGGCGTACCACGAGAAGAAGCTCGGCCAGCTGTTCTGTGACAACAAGGCCAGCGACATCCTCGACATGCTGCTGGCCGAGTGCGACGAGGCCGGTGCCGAGATCCGCATGCACACCAGCATCGAACAGATCGAGAAGACCGAAAGCGGCTACCTGCTGCAGACCAGCGGCGGCCAGTTCACCTGCCAGTCGCTGGTCATCGCCACTGGCGGCCTGTCGATCCCGACCTTGGGCGCCACCGGTTTCGGCTACCAGGTGGCCCGCCAGTTCGGCCACACCCTGCTGCCAACCCGCGCCGGGCTGGTGCCATTCACCATCACCGAGCCCCAACTCAAGGCGATGTGCACCGAGTTGTCCGGCACCTCGCTGGACTGCACCGCCAGCTGCAATGGCACCAGCTTCCGCGAAAACCTGCTGTTCACGCACCGCGGCTTGAGCGGCCCGGCAATCTTGCAGATCTCGTCGTTCTGGGAAGCCGGTGACACGGTCGAGATCAACCTGCTGCCCGACCGGGATGCGCTGACCTGGCTGCAACAGATGCAGGCCGAGCGCGCCAATGCCGAACTGAAGACCGTGCTGGGCGAGGTGTTCACCCGCAAGCTGGCCAACTTGCTGGCCGAGCAGTGGTTCGAGTCGAAGCCGATGAAGCAGTACACCCCGGCGGAACTGGCGCACATCGCCGAAAAGCTGGCGAACTGGCAAGTGGTGCCAGCCGGCACCGAAGGCTACCGCACCGCCGAAGTGACCCTGGGCGGCGTGGATACCCGCGAGGTGTCGTCCAAGACCATGGAATCGCTGAAAAGCCCCGGCTTGTACTTCATCGGCGAAGTGCTGGATGTCACCGGCCACCTGGGTGGTTTCAACTTCCAGTGGGCTTGGGCATCGGCGAACGCCGCCGCGCAGTTCGTGTAGAGTAGAATCCTTTCAGCAGCACGGAACGCTTCTTGCTGGCCCGTGCTGCAGTGCATTCTTCGCTCACCGCCTGGCAGGCCATCATGTCATCGAGCTCGTTCCGTCAGTCACTGCGTCGCCTGTGGGGCCAAGACAAGTTCAGCTACAGCATCCGGGTCACCATTGCCCTTACCGGCAGCCTGGCCCTGTGCTGGTACCAGAACGAGATGGCCCTGCTGATCCCGCTGTTCCTCGGCATCATCGCCAGTGCCCTGGCCGAAACCGACGACAGCTGGCAGGGCCGCCTCAGCGCCCTGGCCGTTACCCTGGTGTGCTTCGCCATCGCTGCACTGGCAGTCGAGTTGCTGTTCCCCTACCCCTGGATCTTCGTCATTGCCCTGGCCCTGGCGGCCTTTGGCCTGACCATGCTCGGGGCGCTGGGCGAGCGCTACGGCGCCATCGCTTCGGCCACCTTGATCACTGCGGTCTACACCATGATCGGCGTGGACCAGCGCGGTGGCCAGGTCACCGATTTCTGGCACGAACCGCTGCTGCTGGTGGCAGGTGCGGCTTGGTACGGGCTGTTGTCGGTGCTGTGGCAGGCGCTGTTTTCCAACCAGCCGGTACAACAGAGCCTGGCCAGACTGTTCTTCGAGCTGGGCAGCTACCTGAAGCTCAAGGCCAGCCTGTTTGAACCGGTCCGCACGCTCGACGTCGAGGCACGGCGCCTGGAACTGGCCCAGCAGAACGGCAAGGTGGTGGCCGCGCTGAACGCAGCCAAGGAGATCATCCTGCACCGGGTGGGCAACAGCCAACCAAACTCGAAGGTAAGCCGCTACCTCAAGCTGTACTTCCTGGCCCAGGACATCCACGAGCGTGTCAGTGCCTCGCACTACCCCTACAACGCACTGACCGAGGCGTTTTTCCACAGCGACGTCATGTTCCGCTGCCAGCGCCTGTTGCGTAAGCAGGGCTCATCCTGCCAGGAACTGGCCCGCTCGATCCGCCTGCGCCAACCATTCGTGCTGGCCAGCGGTTATCCAGAAGCCCTCGAAGACCTCAACGCCTCGCTGGAGCACCTGCGCATCCAGAGCAACCCGGCCTGGCGCGGCCTGTTGCGCTCACTGCGGGCACTCGCTGCCAACCTGGCAACACTGGACCGCCTGCTCAGTGCCGCCAGCAACCCGGACAGCCTGGCCGACGCCAGCGACAGCAGCCTGCTCGACCGCTCGCCGCGCTCGCTGAAGGACGTGTGGACGCGCCTGCGCACCCAGCTCACACCGACCTCGCTGTTGTTCCGCCATGCCTTGCGCCTGCCGCTGGCGCTGTCGATCGGCTATGGCATGGTGCACCTGATTCACCCGACCCAGGGCTACTGGATCATCCTCACCACGCTGTTCGTGTGCCAGCCCAACTACGGGGCCACGCGGCGCAAGCTGGTGCAGCGAATCTTCGGCACTGCCGTTGGCCTGACAGTGGGTTGGGCCTTGTTCGACCTGTTCCCCAACCCGGTCATCCAGTCGTTGTTCGCCGTGGTTGCCGGGGTGGTGTTCTTCGTCAACCGCACCACCCGCTACACCCTGGCCACTGCCGCGATCACCCTGATGGTGCTGTTCTGCTTCAACCAGATCGGCGATGGCTACGGCCTGTTCCTGCCACGCCTGTTCGATACGCTGGTGGGCAGCCTGATTGCCATTCTTGCAGTGTTCCTGTTCCTGCCTGACTGGCAGGGCCGACGGCTGAACAAGGCGCTGGCCAATACCCTGGCCTGCGCCAGCGTGTACCTGCGCCAGATCATGCAGCAGTATGCCCACGGCAAGCGCGACGACCTGGCCTACCGCCTGGCCCGGCGCAATGCCCACAACGCTGACGCGGCGCTGTCCACCACCTTGGCCAACATGCTGATGGAGCCGGGGCATTTCCGTAAGGAGGCCGACGTTGGCTTTCGCTTCCTGGTGCTGTCGCACACGTTGCTCAGCTACCTCTCGGGGTTAGGCGCGCACCGCGACACGGCGTTGCCAGCGGAGGTGCAGGAGCAGTTGATCGAAGGCGCCGGGCAAAGCCTGGCCAGCAGCCTGGACGAGATTGCCAACGGCCTGGCCGCACGGCTGCCGGTGGCGATTCACAGTGATGCCGAAGAGGCGCTGGCCAATGCCCTGGAGCAGATGCCGGAAGATCTGGATGAGCATCAGCGGCTGGTGCAGACGCAGCTGGCGTTGATATGCCGCCAGCTGGGGCCATTGCGGACCCTGGCGGCACACCTGATCAAGGAAAATGCCCCGGCCTGATCGTTTTAGTGCCTGTGCTCAAAAGCCGTACTGACGCAGCAGCCGGGCATAGCTGCCATCGGCCTTCATCGCCGCTATCGCCTGCTCGAAGCGCTCGACGATCCGATCATGCTCCGGGTGCTTCAGGCTGACCAGGACATGCAGGGTGTTCTCCCCCAGCGGCGGATCCACCAGCATCACCCTGTCACGCACTTCCTGCGGCTCGCGCTGCAGGTTGTAGCGGGCCACGTACTCGTCTTCCACCGCCAGGCTTACCCGCCCTGCCGCCAACATGCGTACCGCAGAAGAAAAGTTGCGCACCGGCACTTTGTTCAGACGCGGATCCCCGTCGAATTCCGGTGAATAGGTGTAATCACGCACTACCGCAATGCTGTAGGCATAAAGGTCAGACAGACGCGTGTAGCTGAATGCCTCGCCCTTACGTTGCAGCAGGCGAATACGATTACTCAGGTAGGCGCTGGAGAATTGCCCGATATTGGCGCGCGAGTCGTTGTACCAGGCATTGATCAGCACGTCGTAGCGCCCTTCACCTACCCCCAGCAATGCACGCGCCCACGGTACCTCTTCATAGCCGCTGGCGTAGCCGGCACGAGCCAGTGCGGTGGTAACGATGCTGGTCGCAAGGCCGCCGCCCGGCATCTTGGCATCGGTGAACGGTGGCCAGTTGTCGGCCACCAGGCGCAGCTTGTCGTGACCCGGGGCAGGTGTTGCCAGCATCGTTGCCAGTAAACCCAGAACATAAAGCAGTGGCCGCATGCTCACGTCCTTTCGCAATGGAGGGCAACACTGCCAGTGAGATTACACAAAGCGGTTGCCGAGGGCAGCGGCCAATAGTGTCATTTAGCCTCTATTTTGGCCGAAGCACATGCAGCATGCGATGATCGAGCCCCATCCAAGGAGTTCGTGCCCATGTCAATCGACTGGCTCTGCAAGCACCACACCGACCTCGGCAAGGAGCAGCTCTATGCCATTTTGCAGCTACGCACTGAAGTACTCGTGGTGGAGCAGCGCCACGCCTACCAGGAAGTCGATGGTCAGGACCTGACTGGCGATACCCTGCACCTCATGGCCTGGCAGGAAGACAAGCTGGTGGCCTACCTGCGCCTGCTGGATCCGCAGTCACAAGGTGGGGATGTGGTGATCGGACGAGTGGTGACATCACCGCAGGCGCGAGGTTTGCAGCTCGACGAAAGCTTGCTGCTCAAGGGGCTGGAAGCGGCGGAGCATTGTTGGCCGGGGGTGCCGGTTTATCTGTCGGCTCCGGCGCATTTACAGGCGTTTTATGCCCGCCATGGGTTTGCGGTGGTGGGCGAGGAGTCTTTGGAGGACGGCATCGCGTCCATTGGAATGCGCAAGGGATGAGCCCACCCTGTGCGGGCTTTGCACATCAGGGGTAACCCAGCACTTCGCGGATCTGCCGCAAGTGACGGATGATCCACTGCTTGTCGATCGCCCCCCAGTCATGAATGCGATAATGCCCGGCGTGGTTGCGTGCGCCTTCCTGCTGCTCGAACTCGCAGACGATGTCCAGGTCGGCCAGCGCGGCGATAGTGTCCTGAGCTGTGCGACGGGGCATGCCGGTGGCCTCCATCAGGGCGGGCACGCTGGTCGCGGTCTGGCTATCGATCAGCCAGGCCACGTACAGGCGGCGGTAGAAGCTGCTCTTGGTCTTGCTCACTTCCATGCTGCATGTTCCTTAGAGGTTGCCCGGCAGCTCCCGGTAGGTCAGGTAGACGCGCAGGTCGAATTCCAGTTGGTGATAGTCCGGCTCCATGTGCTGGCAGAGCTGGTAGAACGCTTTGTTGTGATCTCGCTCGCGCAGGTGCGCCAACTCGTGCACAACAATCATGCGCAAGAACTGTGGCGCGGCCTCCTTGAACAGCGAGGCAATGCGGATTTCCTTCTTCGCCTTGAGCTTGCCACCCTGCACCCGCGACACCGCCGTGTTCAAGCCCAGGGCCCGATGCGTCAGATCGAGGCGGCTGTCGAACAGCACCTTGTCCAGGTTTGGCGCACTTCGCAGGTACTGTTGGCGCAGATCCTGGGCATAGCCATACAGCGCCTTGTCGCTTTGCACGTCATGGCGGTCAGGGTAACGGCGCTGCAGGTATTCACCCAGGCGGTCGCTGTCGATCATCTGCCGCACCTGCGCCTGCAGGTGCGGGGGGTAGGCTTGCAAGTAACGTAGTACGGTCATGGCGCTGTATTCGGCGTAACGAATGCCGATTCTAGCCAATCACGGCCCTGGCCAGGAGAAAATTGCCGGGAAGCCGCTAGCGTCAGCAGCGGTCATCGGATAAGCCACCAGGAAACCCTGAACGTATTCGCAACCATTGGCCTTGAGCCAGGCTGCCTGCGCCGGGGTCTCCACCCCCTCGGCGATCACCGTGATACGGTAGTCGGCGCACAAGCCGATCACGCTGCGAACCAACGCAGCATCTACCGCCGAATCGGGCAGACGTGCCACCAGATGACGGTCGAGCTTGAGGGTGTCGATAGGCAGGTCGCGCAGCATGCGCAACGAACAGTCACCCGCACCAAAGTCATCCAGGGCCACCCTCACACCCAGGTCACGCAAGCGGTGTATCTGTTTGACGGCCGCGTCGATGTTATACATCAGCGACGTTTCCGCCACTTCCACCTCCAACTGCGTCGGGACAAGCTGGTAAAGCTGGATGACCCGTTGCAGTTCTTCGACCAGGCCAGGCATGACGAACTGCGCGCGGCTCAGGCTGATGCCGAGCACAAGGTCCGGCGGAAACCTGTCGTACCAGGCCTGCCGCTGCGCGGCCCCCTGGCGGTAGATCCAGCTGGCCAGGCGATTGATCAGCCGCGCTTCTTCCAGCAACGGGATGAACAGCCCCGGCGGCACATCGCCAACGCTGGGGTGCTGCCAGCGCAGCAAGGCCTCGAAACCACGCAGGCGGCCATCGTGGAAGGCGACCTGTGGCTGATACACCAAGGTAAAGTCCTGCTGCTCGATGGCCATGCGCACGCTGTCCTCGAGCATCAATCGCGAGCGCGCCCGTCCGTTGAGTTCCTGGTCGTAGAAGCGGTATTGCTGACGCCCCGCTTGCTTGGCTGCGTACATCGCTGCATCGGCCGAACGCAGCAGGCCTTCAACATTGGCGCCGCAGTCCGGGTAGGTGGCAATGCCGATGCTGACCCCAAGGCACACATCGAGCCCGTCGACCTCATGGCTGATGGAAACACGTTCGAGCAACCGTTCTGCATAACGCCCGGCCTGCTCCGGGTAGGGCAAGCTGTCGAACAGTGCAGTGAACTCATCCCCGCCCATACGCGCCAGCAAGGCCTCACTGCCCAGGCAGTCCTTGAGCTGCTCGGCCACCCAGCGCAACACCCGGTCGCCCGCGTCGTGGCCGAGCGAGTCGTTGATGCGTTTGAAGCCATCCAGGTCCATGTACATCAACGCCTGCGCCTTGTCCGAGCGCTCGTTGCGCAACAGAACACCTTCAGCAGCCTGGTAAAAACCACGACGGTTGAGCAGGCCGGTGAGCGGGTCGGTAATGGCCTGATATTCCAGCTGCTGGTGCAAGTTACGCACCACCGACATGTCCAGCACGGTCACCACCATGGCCTGTTGGTCGGCCGGCAACGGCGCACAGGACAGCGCCACCGGCACTAACTCACCGCCTTGAGTACGCAGTTGGGCATCATGTACGCGGAAGATTTGCCGCCCCTGGTAGGCCTTGTAGAAGTCCGACTCGCGCCACAGGCTGGTACTGGTCAGTTGCACAACGTCGAGCAATGGGGTGCCCTGCAGTTGTTGCACCGGTGCCGCCAGCAAACGGGAAATGGCCGGGTTGGCAAAACTGATGATGCCATGGGCATCAACCACCAGAATGCCTTCGGCGGCATTTTCCAGGATGGACGCATTGAACGCCCTGGCCGTCTCCAGCTCGCGACTGAGCTGCTGCAACATGCGCCGGTTGCGCTGCTGGTCGAGCAGCGCCTGGACCTTGGGCTTGAGTATTTGCGGGTCGAACGGTTTGAACATGTAGTCCACGGCGCCGCTGGCGTAGCCTTTGAGCACGGCCGCGTCGGACTGTTCGTTGGCGGTGAGGAAAATGATCGGGGTCAGTCGGGTACGCTGATTGCCGCGCATCAGCCGGGCGACTTCAAAGCCGTCCATTTCCGGCATCTGTACATCCATCAACACCAGATCGACTTCGTACTCAAGCAACGCGCTCAACGCTTCTATCCCAGAGCTCGCCGTCAATACTTGCCAATCCTGCCGGGCCAGCAAGGCCCGCATGCTGATGAGGTTCTCGGGGTAGTCGTCTACCACCAGAAGAACTGAGCTGCCATCCAGTGGCTGCTGTTGAGGGTAAGCGCCATCCATGCTGCTTCTCTGTTATGTGACCGACTTCAAAATACGGTTGGATCCATTAGTACTCTAGTCCTGAGGCTGCAACACGCAATGCAATCAGAACGCTATCAGTGGTTAAACTGTACGGTAGCCGACTAACGGTAGGTCTGCGGAAATTATGTACAGGTTTCCATCGCCCATAAAAAAACCCGCATCACTGCGGGTTTTTCAGGGTTACCTGTCGATCAGTTGACCTTGGCGGCCAGCTCACCTTTCAGGTAGCGCTGGTACATACCGTCCAAAGAGATCGGCTTGATCTTCGAAGCATTGCCCGCGGTGCCGAAGGCTTCATAACGTGCGATGCACACGTCGCGCATGGCCTTGATGGTTTCACCGAAGAACTTGCGTGGGTCGAACTCGCTCGGGTTCTGCGCCATCAGACGGCGCATGGCACCGGTAGAGGCCAGACGCAGGTCGGTATCGATGTTGACCTTGCGCACGCCGTGCTTGATGCCTTCGACGATTTCTTCGACCGGTACACCGTAGGTTTCTTTGATGTCGCCGCCGTACTGGTTGATGATCGCCAGCCACTCTTGCGGTACCGAGGACGAACCGTGCATCACCAGGTGGGTGTTGGGGATGCGCTTGTGGATTTCCTTGATGCGATCGATGGCCAGCACGTCACCGGTTGGTGGCTTGGTGAACTTGTAGGCACCGTGGCTGGTACCGATGGCGATCGCCAGGGCGTCGACCTGGGTCTTCTTGACGAAGTCGGCGGCTTCTTCCGGGTCGGTCAGCATCTGGCTGTGATCCAGCACGCCTTCGGCGCCGATCCCGTCTTCTTCACCGGCCATGCCGGTTTCCAGCGAACCCAGGCAGCCCAGTTCGCCTTCAACCGAAACGCCGCAGGCGTGAGCCATGGCAACGGTCTGCTGGGTAACGCGGACGTTGTACTCGTAGTCGGTCGGGGTCTTGCCGTCTTCACCCAGCGAACCGTCCATCATGACCGAGCTGAAGCCCAGCTGGATCGAGCGCTGGCAGACGTCAGGGCTGGTACCGTGGTCCTGGTGCATGCACACCGGGATGTGCGGGAACTCTTCGATGGCAGCCAGGATCAGGTGGCGCAGGAATGGCGCACCCGCGTATTTGCGGGCACCGGCCGAAGCCTGAACGATCACCGGGGAGTCGGTCTTGTCGGCCGCTTCCATGATGGCGCGCATCTGCTCGAGGTTGTTGACGTTGAAAGCTGGTACGCCGTAGCCGAACTCGGCGGCGTGGTCCAGCATCTGGCGCATGCTAATGAGTGCCATTGTGTATCTCTCTCCCGACAAGCGTCGTTTGTTTCGTGCAAGCCTGCCGCAGGGGCGGTTGCTGTTCAAGTAGTGTGGGCCACCCTCGCGGCCCGGCCAGTCACGGTGCCTTGCAGCCCCGCCCAATCAGATCGTTGGTTGCCACCCAGTACACCAGGCCTTCTTCGCCCTTGGTGTGGAAGGCCAGCATGCCATCGCTGTACAGCGCACCCGAGGCACCCGGTTCAGCCTTGAGCCGGTACACCTGGTCGCCGCCGCCAAGGCGCACGTCAACCTGGTCACGTTGCGCATCGGCGAAGCGCCAAAGCACCTCAGCCTGGGTGTCGCAGACCCAACGGGTCCAGTTGTCTGCCGGGGCCGGTTGCGTCGGCTGCAGCAGTGAGCATCCTGCCAGTGTCGCCAGGGCCGTCACGGCCAAAAGCGCTTTCATTCAGTTTCCTCGATTTGGGGCTGCTGTGCAGCCCTTCCTCAAGACCACAAATCAGCGTTCAGGTTGCCTATTACCCGATCAAGGGCAACCCGGCGCCTTGCGCTGGTGGTCTTCGTCGTACTTTTCCAGGCCTTCCGGGCCCACGCGCTTGCCGATGACCGGCACAGTCTCGGCCTGCCAGTCGGACTGATAGCAACCGCCCTTGTGCGACTGCGCTGGGTCGGCATCCGAGGCCGGGCTGCCCGCGCAAGCGCTCAGCAGACCGGCAAGCATCATCACAGGCAATTGTTTGACCACCAGGCCACTCCCTTTGCCAAGCGCCGACGTCATCAGGCCTTGGCCCGCTCTTCCAGGATTGCCACAGCTGGCAGGACCTTGCCCTCGACGAACTCGAGGAAGGCGCCACCACCGGTAGAAATGTAGGAGATTTCCTTGCTGACGCCATATTTGTCGATGGCGGCCAGGGTGTCACCGCCACCGGCGATGGAGAATGCGGCGCTGTCGGCGATGGCCTCGGCCAGTACCTTGGTGCCGTTGCCGAACTGATCGAATTCGAACACGCCCACCGGGCCGTTCCACAGAATGGTTTTCGACGATTTCAGCAGCTCGGCGAAGTTGGCCGCGGTTTGCGGGCCGATGTCCAGAATCATGTCGTCGGCAGCAACGTCGGCGATGGCCTTGACGGTGGCTTCGGCGCTCTCGGCAAACTCCTTGGCAACCACCACGTCGACTGGCAGCGGCACGCTGACCTTGGCGGCAATGGCCTTGGCGGTGTCGACCAGGTCAGGCTCGTACAGCGACTTGCCCACCGGGTGGCCAGCAGCGGCCAGGAAGGTGTTGGCAATACCGCCACCGACGATCAGCTGGTCGCAAACACTGCTCAGGCTGTTCAGCACGTCCAGTTTGGTGGATACCTTGGAGCCGGCAACGATGGCCGCCATTGGTTTGGCCGGGGCCTTCAGGGCCTTGCCCAGGGCGTCCAGTTCGGCAGCCAGCAGCGGGCCTGCAGCAGCGACTTTGGCAAACTTGGCTACACCGTGAGTGGAACCCTCGGCGCGGTGGGCGGTGCCGAAGGCGTCCATGACGAACACGTCACACAGGGCAGCGTACTTCTGCGCCAGCTCGTCGGCGTTCTTTTTCTCGCCCTTGTTGAAGCGCACGTTCTCGAACAGCACCAGTTCACCGGCCTGTACCGCGACACCGTCCAGATAGTCGGCAACCAGCGGCACGTCACGGCCCAGAGCCTTGCTCAGGTAATCGGCGACCGGCTTGAGGCTGTTCTCGGCAGAGAATTCGCCTTCGGTCGGGCGGCCCAGGTGCGAGCAGACCATTACCGCTGCGCCCTTCTCCAGGGCCAGCTTGATGGTCGGCAGCGCTGCCAGGATACGCGCATCGCTGGCTACCACACCGTCCTTCACAGGCACGTTGAGGTCTTCGCGGATCAGTACGCGCTTACCTTGCAGGTCGAGGTCGGTCATCTTCAACACGGTCATGAATGCAGTCCTTCAGGGCTGTTTGTTGCGGGTTGGGTGAACGACGTGCAGAAAGTGTTCGGCAACGTCGAGCATACGGTTGGCAAAACCCCATTCGTTGTCGAACCAGGCCAGCAGGTTTACCAGGCGGGGCCCGGAAACACGCGTCTGGCTGGCATCGACGATCGCCGAATGTGGGTCATGGTTGAAATCACAGCTGGCGTGCGGCAGCTCGGTGTAAGCCAGCAAGCCTTTAAGCGGACCTTCCAGCGCAGCCTCGCGCAGCACTCGGTTGACTTCGGCCGCACTGGTGTCGCGGGCAGTCTGCAGGGTGATGTCCAGGCACGAGACGTTGACGGTCGGTACACGTACCGCTTTGGCCTGGATTCGCCCGGCAAGTTCCGGAAGCAGGCGCTCGATGCCACGCGCCAGGCCAGTGGACACAGGAATCACCGACTGGAAGGCCGAACGCGTGCGGCGCAGGTCTTCGTGGTGATAGGCATCGATCACCGGCTGGTCGTTCATCGCCGAGTGGATGGTGGTGATCTGCACATATTCGATGCCGAACGCCTGGTCCAGCACACGCAGCAGCGGCACGCCGCAGTTGGTGGTGCACGAGGCGTTGGACACCAGGCGCTCGTTGCCGGTAAGGCAGGCCTGGTTGATGCCGTAGACCACCGTGGCGTCAACGTCGGCCTCGCTGGCCATGGGCTGCGAGAACAGCACCCTTGGCGCACCGGCGTCGAGGAAACGCTGGCCATCGGCACGGGTGTTATAGGCACCGGAGCACTCCAGCACCAGGTCGATGCCCAGCGCAGCCCAGTCGATGCCTTCGGGGGTGGCACTGCGCATTACCTTCACGCAATCGCCATTGATGTGCAGACAGTCGCCGTCGACCTTGACCTCGCCGGGAAAACGCCCGTGGGTGGAGTCGAAGCGTGTCAGGTATTCCAGGCTGGCCTGATCGGCCAGATCGTTCAGCGCGACGATCTCGAAACCGGCCTTTGCCCCCCGCTCGAACAGCGCGCGCAGGACACAGCGGCCGATACGGCCATAACCGTTGAGTGCAACTTTGTAGGGACGCGGGTGGGGCATTGGTTGGCTCGCTAACGCATGATGGCTTTGGGGCCGCGTTGCGGCCCATCGCGACGCAAGGCCGCTCCCACAGGGACCGCGCCATCCGGAGGACAGCACCGTTTCTGTGGGAGCGGCCTTGCGTCGCGATGGAGGGCAAAGCCCTCCCCTTGCACGACCTGGAGGGCGTCACTGCCCTCCATTTGTTACATCAGTCTTCCAGCAGCTCTTCGGCAGTACCGAGGATGTTCTCCAGGGTGAAGCCGAACGCTTCGAACAATGCCGAAGCCGGCGCCGACTCACCGTAGGTGGTCATGCCGATGATACGACCTTCCAGGCCGACGTACTTGTACCAGAAGTCGGCGTGGGCAGCTTCGATGGCGATGCGCGCACCGACTTCCAGCGGCAGCACGGACTGCTTGTAGGCAGCGTCCTGGGCATCGAACACGCTGGTGCACGGCATGGAAACCACGCGCACCTTGCGGCCTTGCTCGGTCAGCTTGTCGAAAGCCTGAACAGCCAGGCCCACTTCGGAACCGGTGGCGATCAGAATCAGTTCAGGCTCGCCGGCGCAGTCCTTGAGCACATAGCCACCGCGGCTGATGTCGGCGATCTGCTGGGCATCGCGGTCCTGGTGCTGCAGGTTCTGGCGCGAGAAGATCAGCGCCGATGGGCCGTCCTTGCGCTCCAGGGCGTTTTTCCAGGACACGGCGGATTCCACCGCGTCGGCCGGGCGCCAGGTGTCCAGGTTCGGGGTGCTGCGCAGGCTGGTCAGCTGCTCGATCGGCTGGTGCGTCGGGCCGTCTTCGCCCAGACCGATGGAGTCGTGGGTGTACACGTGGATCACGCGCTGCTTCATCAGGGCCGACATGCGCACCGCGTTGCGGGCGTATTCCATGAACATCAGGAAGGTCGCGCCGTAAGGCACCAGGCCACCGTGCAGGGCAACGCCGTTCATGATGGCGGTCATGCCGAACTCGCGCACGCCGTAGAACACGTAGTTGCCGCTGGCGTCATTGGCTTCGACGCCCTTGCAACCTTTCCACAGGGTCAGGTTGGAGCCGGCCAGGTCAGCCGAACCGCCGAGGAACTCGGGCAGCAGCGGGCCGAAGGCGTTCAGGGCGTTCTGGCTGGCCTTGCGGCTGGCGATGGTTTCGCCTTTGGCAGCCACTTCGTTGATGTAGGCCTGGGCCTTTTCGCTGAAGTCGGCCGGCAGCTCGCCGCTGGCACGGCGCTTGAACTCGGCAGCCAGCTCCGGGTAGGCCTTGGCGTAGGCGTCGAAGCGCTGATTCCACTCGGCTTCAGCCTTGGCACCGGCGGCCTTGGCATCCCACTCGGCGTAGATGTCGGCCGGGATTTCGAACGGGCCGTGGTTCCAGTTCAGGGCCTGGCGGGTCAGGGCGATTTCGTCGTTGCCCAGCGGGGCACCGTGGCAGTCTTCCTTGCCCTGCTTGTTCGGCGAACCGAAACCGATGGTGGTCTTGCAGCAGATCAGGGTCGGGCGATCGCTCTTGCGGGCGGTCTCGATGGCCATCTTGATTTCTTCGGCATCGTGGCCGTCGACGTTGCGGATCACCTGCCAGTTGTAGGCCTCGAAGCGCGCCGGGGTGTTGTCGGTGAACCAGCCGTGCACTTCGCCATCGATGGAGATGCCGTTGTCGTCATAGAAGGCGATCAGCTTGTTCAGGCCCAGGGTGCCGGCCAGCGAGGCGACTTCATGGGAGATACCTTCCATCATGCAGCCGTCGCCGAGGAACACGTAGGTGTTGTGGTCGACGATGGTGTGGCCGTCACGGTTGAACTGGGCAGCCAGTACTTTTTCGGCCAGGGCGAAGCCCACGGCGTTGGCGATACCCTGGCCGAGCGGGCCGGTGGTGGTTTCAACGCCTGGGGTGTAGCCGTACTCCGGGTGGCCCGGGGTGCGGCTGTGCAGCTGGCGGAAGCCTTTGATGTCATCGATGGTGACGTCGTAGCCGGTCAGGTGCAGCAGCGAGTAGATCAGCATCGAACCGTGGCCGTTGGACAGCACGAAGCGGTCACGGTCGGCGAACTTCGGGTTGCTCGGGTTGTGCTTCAGGTAGTCGCGCCAAAGCACTTCGGCGATATCCGCCATGCCCATGGGGGCACCTGGGTGGCCGCTGTTGGCCTTTTGCACGGCATCCATGCTGAGGGCACGAATGGCGTTGGCACGTTCACGACGGCTGGGCATCGCTGATCTCCTAGGGGGCTTGAATAGGTGGTGTCACGAAAAAGGCGGCCATTTTCGCCCACTGGGGGCGCTTGGGGCAAACATTTAAGCGCCAAGCGCCAGCTTTAAGCCGCAACTGAAGAAGCAGAGCGCGACTCGGGGCGCCCCAAAGCGTGTCACTTGAGGCTTTCGGCTTGCAGCTCATCGCCAATATCAAAACTTTTTGATATTGGCCTTGCTAGGGCATCGATGCCTGTCTAGACTGCCGCCCCATGAACCTCCGTGCGCAATCGATCCCCGAGCAACGCGAAACATTGGCCGCCCTGTGCAAAGCCAGTGGCGATGCGTTGCGCCTGAACGTATTGCGCGCACTGGCCAACGACTCGTTCGGCGTGCTGGAGCTGGCGCAGATCTTCGACATCGGCCAGTCGGGCATGAGCCATCATCTCAAGGTGCTGGCTCAGGCCGACCTCGTGGCAACCCGCCGCGAAGGCAACGCCATCTTCTACCGCCGTGCCCTGCCCGATGGCCTGCGCCTGGGGGGGCGGCTGCACGCGGCGCTGCTCGAAGAAGTCGACGACCTGGCCCTGCCGCCCGATGTGCAGGCGCGCATAGCCCATGTACAGCAGCGCCGGGCCGCCACCAGCCAGGACTTCTTCCTGCGCGTGGAAGAGAAGTTCCGTGCCCAGCAGGACCTGATCGCCGGCCTTCCGCAGTACCGCGACAGCCTGCTGGCGCTGCTCGACAAACTGCATTTCGACCCGGCCGCCAGCGCGCTGGAAGTCGGGCCCGGCGACGGTGGCTTCCTGCCCGACCTGGCCCGGCGCTTCGCCCAGGTCACCGCCCTGGACAACAGCCCTACCATGCTCGAGCTTGCGCGCCAGGTGTGCCAGCGCGAAGGGCTCGACAACGTGAACCTGCAGTTGGCCGATGCACTGGGTGCAACGGATGTGGCCGCCGACTGCGTTGTGCTGAACATGGTGCTGCACCATTTCAGCGACCCGGCCCTGGCCTTGCGCCAGCTGGCCAAACGGGTGAAGGCAGGCGGCAGCCTGCTGGTCACCGAACTGTGCAGCCATGACCAGGGGTGGGCGCGCGAAGCCTGCGGCGACCTCTGGCTGGGCTTCGAACAGGATGACCTGGCGCGCTGGGCCAACGCTGCCGGGCTGGCCCATGCGGACAGCCTGTACGTGGGCTTGCGTAACGGTTTCCAGATCCAGGTCCGCCATTTTCAGCGGACGGCTGGCGACATACACCATCGGTAAATTTCAGGAACCTTCGAGATGAGCGAATACTCCCTTTTCACCTCCGAGTCCGTGTCCGAAGGGCATCCGGACAAGATCGCCGACCAGATTTCGGACGCAGTCCTTGATGCCATCATCGCCCAGGACAAATACGCCCGCGTAGCCTGCGAAACCCTGGTCAAGACCGGTGTCGCCATCATCGCCGGCGAAGTCACCACGTCGGCCTGGGTCGACCTGGAAGACCTGGTGCGCAAAGTCATCATCGACATCGGCTACAACAGCTCCGACGTCGGCTTCGACGGCGCCACCTGCGCCGTGATGAACATCATCGGCAAACAGTCGGTAGACATCGCCCAGGGCGTGGACCGCTCCAAGCCGGAAGACCAGGGCGCCGGTGACCAGGGCCTGATGTTCGGCTACGCCAGCAACGAAACCGAAGTCCTGATGCCTGCACCAATCTGCTTCTCGCACCGTCTGGTAGAACGCCAGGCCGAGGCGCGCAAGTCCGGCCTGCTGCCATGGCTGCGCCCGGACGCCAAGTCGCAGGTCACCTGCCGCTACGAGAACGGCAAAGTGGTCGGTATCGACGCCGTGGTGCTGTCGACCCAGCACAACCCGGAGGTTTCGCAGAAAGACCTGCAAGAAGCCGTGATGGAGCTGATCGTCAAGCACACCCTGCCTGCCGAACTGCTGCACAAGGGCACCCAGTACCACATCAACCCGACCGGCAACTTCATCATCGGTGGCCCGGTGGGTGACTGTGGCCTGACCGGCCGCAAGATCATCGTCGACTCCTACGGCGGCATGGCCCGCCACGGTGGTGGCGCGTTCTCCGGCAAGGATCCGTCCAAGGTCGACCGCTCTGCCGCCTACGCCGGCCGCTACGTGGCCAAGAACATCGTCGCCGCCGGCCTGGCCGAGCGTTGCGAGATCCAGGTGTCGTACGCCATCGGCGTGGCCCAGCCGACCTCCATCTCGATCAACACCTTCGGCACCGGCAAGGTCTCCGACGACAAGATCATCCAGCTGGTGCGTGAGTGCTTCGACCTGCGTCCATACGCCATCACCACCATGCTCGACCTGCTGCACCCGATGTATCAGGAAACCGCTGCCTACGGCCACTTCGGCCGCACACCGCAGCAGAAGACTGTCGGCGACGACACCTTCACCACCTTCACCTGGGAGCGCACCGACCGCGCCCAGTCGCTGCGTGACGCTGCCGGCCTGTAAGCCTCCTACAGCGCCAGACGAAAGCCCCTGCCGAGCGATCGGCAGGGGCTTTTTTGTGCCTGTCACGGCATTTTCATCGCCCGAGAGATCGAGCGCCGCGCTCGTTTCTTGCTCCGCTTCGGGAATGGAGACGAGGACCCGCGAAATATCACCTGACAACTGCACGCACCGCCCGCCCCACTACCTGCCTACGCTAAGCGCTTCCCCGCCATGCAAGGATGCCAGGCCATGCCGTACCTGTTGTTGTTCGCCCTGCTATTTGCGCTGAACACCCCATTGGCCAGGGCTGCCTCATGCCCACACTGGAACCCGCAACAGGCCGAGGGCGAAGTTGCGCAACTGCGCGCCACGCTTGCCCGATGGGACGAGCACTACCATCGTCAGGGCATAGCCCTGGTGGCCGACGAACTGTACGACCAGAGCCGCGAGCGCCTGAATCACCTGCAGCAGTGCTTCGCGGTTGGCACCAGCCCCTCACCCTTGGCCAGTGCTCGCGGCCCGGTCCCCCACCCCGTGCCACATACCGGTGTCGACAAGCTGGCAGACCGCCAGGCCGTGGCGCGATGGATGGCCGGCAAGAGCGGCGTGTGGGTTCAGCCCAAGGTCGACGGCGTAGCCGTTTCCCTCACCTACCAACAGGGCCGATTGGTGCAGCTGACCAGCCGGGGGGACGGTCTACACGGCCATGACTGGAGCCGACACATCCCACAGCTCGGCGCTGTCACCCGGCAGTTGCCTGAGGCGGTGGACCTGCACTTGCAAGGTGAGCTGTATCTGCGCCTGGACGAACATGTGCAAGCCAAGGCAGGCAGCGCCAACGCCCGGGGTACCGTGGCAGGGCTGCTCGCACGCAAGCAACTGACCGGCGCACAAGGCAACGCTATCGGCCTGTTCGTGTGGGGCTGGCCGCACGGCCCCGAGCAACAGGCCGAACGCCTCGCCCAGCTGGCACGGCTGGGGTTTCCGGACAGCCAGCTTTACAGCATCGCCATCGACACGCTGGAGGATGCAGCACACTGGCGCGAGCACTGGTATCGCTCTGCTCTGCCCTTCGCCACCGACGGTGTAATCCTGCGCCAGGGCAGCCGACCACCTGCCGAGCGCTGGCAGGCCAAGGCGCCCTACTGGATCGCGGCCTGGAAGTATCCCTATGCACAAGCCTTGGCCGAAGTACGCGACGTGCGCTTTCGGGTTGGCCGCACCGGCAGGGTCACGCCCGTGTTGCACTTGCTGCCGGTAACCCTGGACGACCGACGGATTACCCAGGTAAGCCTGGGTTCGCTGGCGCGCTGGCACACCCTCGACATCCGCCCCGGCGACCAGGTGGCCATCAGCCTGGCCGGGCTGACCATTCCACGCCTGGAGCAAGTTGTGCATCGCACGGTCGAACGCCAGGCGATCATCGCGCCTGCGCCCGACCGCTATCATGCCCACAGCTGCTGGCAAGCCAGCGAGGGCTGTGATGAGCAGTTCATTGCCCGCCTCACCTGGCTTGGCGGTAAACAGGGCCTGGCTTTGCCCCGCACCGGGCCCGGCACATGGCGTCGGCTGGTCGAAGCTGGCTTGGTAACGTCCATGACCGATTGGCTGCAGCTCGATGCCGAGCGCCTGCAGCAGGCCCCCGGCATCAGCAGACTCACCGCGGCACACCTGCTGGGCAGTTTCGACGAAGCCCGCTCACGCCCCTTCGATCAATGGCTGCGCGCCCTTGGCGTGCCCATTGGCAAGCATTTGCCACTGGCTGGCGACTGGCAGGCGCTGGCTTCACGCAGCGCCGGGCAATGGCAAACCGTGCCCGGCATCGGCGCAAAACGCTCGCGCCAACTTGTGGAATTTTTCGCGGCCTCCGAGGTGCAAGCCATTGCCGCACAGTTGGCCGAAGCCGGCATAGAAGGTTTCCGGACCCCACCCCAGCGCATTGAGCAATGATTTTTTACCAAATAGTGCGTAGGAAAAACCCGAGACTCCGGCAGAAAACCTCATCAAGGGTTTCTAAATGGGCAAAACCAAGGCAGGATTTCCCCCAACTTTTGCTGCCCCGCCCCGTTAGGGAGGCTTTTCATGAAACGTATTTCGACTCTTTTCCTGCTCGCAACACTGGGCCTGGCCGCGGGTACTGCTCAGGCTGCCCAGCCGGATGCCGGCCTGACCGGTTGTGCCGCCAAGCGCAGCGCCATCGAAAACCAGCTGAAAATTGCCCGTGACCACGGTAACAGCGACCAGGTTGCAGGGCTGGAGGAAGCCCTGCGCGGTGTGGACAACTGCACCGACGCCAGCCTGCGCAAGGAACGTGAGCAGAAGGTGCTCGATGCGCGTCACGAAGTGGCGCAGCGGGAAAAGGACTTGAAGAAGGCAGAGAAGAAAGGCGACGCCGAGAAGATCAACAAGCGCAAGGACAAGCTGGCCGAGTCGCGTAAAGAGCTGCAGGAAGCGGTCGACGATCTCGACCGCTAAGGCATCTGGCCGGCAAGCCTGGTCTTTGTGGGAGCGGCCTTGTGTCGCGATAGGGCCGCGCGACGGCTCCAGCTATGCATGCATTTTTGCTGAAATCCTGGGGCCGCTGAGCGGCCCTATCGCGACACAAGGCCGCTCCCACAGGAATTTGTACAAGCCCCGAAGGTTTGCGCAAGCACAGCCATTCAATGATTACGAAATTCGCTATGACAGGCCTTGCACGCAGCCTCGACCTTGTCCATCGGTGCCTTCAGTTGCGCAGCATCCAGTGGCTGATTGCGGGTGGCATCAACCAGTTCGCCGGTGACGCCTTCAAGCTGCCGAGCCAGGTCATGAAACCGCGCCTGGCGCTCCCACACGTCGGCGCGGGCGGCGCTGTCACCACCATCGCGCGCCTGTGGAAAATGCTGCCACGGCTGATGCGACAGGCTGTCCAGCTTCAGCGCACCGTCGGCAAACTTTACCCCGTCGAACGGCAACCGGCCACGCAGCATGCCCCCCAGGTCTTCGCTGGTCTTGAGCATGTCCTTGAAGATCACCTTGCGTTTACCCAGCGGCGAGTTCGGGTCAACCCGGTCACACCCCGTCAAAGCCCCTACCAGGGCAAGTGCAGCCAGCAGAACAACGGTCAATCGCTTCAACATCACGCTCACTTCGGCCTACGCAAATGGGCGGCCAGTATCGCTGCCACTGGGCCAAACACCAATAGCCACATAAAAGACAGGGGCGAACCTTCATGTTCGCTCATGACAGGAATGCACACATGAAATCTGCCCTGCGCCACCTGGCCTGGACACTGCCGGTGCTGGCTTTGCTGGCCGGCTGCAACGGCGGCGAGAGCGCCAAGCCCGAGCCCCACGCTGTCGCCACCTATGCCCCGGCCACTTGGAAAGACTTGCCGGCGGTCAGCGATGAAGACCTGCTGGCCGGCTTTTATGCATGGCGCAACGGCTGCGAAAAACTCAAGCGCGACCCGGTGTGGGCCGCCACCTGCGAAGCGGCCGGCAGCGCCACAGCCAGCGCCGCCCAAGTGCGTACCTTCCTTGAACAGAACCTGCAGGTGTACGGCCTGCGCTCTGCAGAGAACAATGCCAACGGCCTGATTACCGGCTACTACGAGCCGGTCTACCCAGGCAGCCTGAGCCAATCGGCAACCAACCATGTGGCGGTCTACGGCATCCCTGATGACATGATCGTGGTCGACCTGGCCAGCGTGTACCCCGAACTGAAGGGCAAACGCCTGCGCGGCCGTCTGGAGGGTCGGGTGCTCAAGCCCTACGACACGGCCGAAGTCATCAACCGTAACGGCGTCAAGGCACCGGTGCTGGCCTGGCTGACCGACCCGATGGACCTGCAGTTCCTGCAGATCCAGGGTTCTGGCCGGGTGCAACTGGAAGACGGCCGTCAACTGCGCCTGGGCTACGCCGACCAGAACGGCCACCCCTATCGGCCGATCGGCCGCTGGCTGGTGGAGCAGGGTCAGCTGAAAAAAGAAGACGTGAGCATGGGCGCCATTCATGCCTGGGCCCAGGCCAACCCGCAGCGCGTACCAGAGCTGCTGGCCAGCAACCCCAGCTACGTATTCTTCAGCACCCGCCCGGACAGCAACGAAGGCCCGCGCGGCTCGCTGAACGTACCGCTTACCGCCGGCTACAGCGTGGCCATCGACCGCAAGGTGATTCCCCTGGGCAGCTTGTTGTGGCTGTCTACCACACGCCCGGACGGCTCGCCGGTGGTACGACCGGTTGGCGCGCAAGACACCGGCGGGGCGATTACCGGCGAAGTGCGTGCCGACCTGTTCTGGGGCACTGGGCCGGAAGCCGGCGAACTGGCCGGGAACATGAAGCAGCAAGGGCAGATCTGGATGCTCTGGCCCAAGGGCCAGCCACTGCCTGAGGTGCCCAAGGTACCTTGACCGTTGCTGCCTTCTTCGCGGGAGCTGCCCGCGAAGAAGGCCACTCGGTGTCAGATGGAAACCACGAAGAACGACACGATCAGTGCCAAGCCGGCAAGCCACACCAGCGACCGCAAGGCAGCCCAGTCGGCCAGGTAGCAGATGATGTAAAGCAAGCGGCTGGTGATATACATCACCCCCAGTACATCCTGGGTCACCTGCTCGGCATTGCCGACGATATCTGCCACAAGCACCGCCGCAGCAAATGCCGGAAACGCTTCGTAGCCATTCTGCTGCGCAGCATGGGCACGCCGTGGCAGGCCCGACAAGGTATCGAGGAAGGCTCGCGGATCGTGATTGTCCTTGAGGCCGAAGCGGCCGCTGCTCGCCTTGGCGATCAAGGCACAAAGCGGGTTCAACAGCAGGGCAATCAGGATGCACCACAGGGCAACAGTCATGGACAGGACTCCTTGTTCAGTCTTCAGGTCAAAGCTTCATTACCAGCATGCCGGCCAATACCAGCCCGCAAGCTAGGAGTCTCGGCCCGCCAAAAGGTTCTTTGAGGTAGCGCATACCCAGCAGCACCACCAGGATCACGCTCAATTCCCGCAGTGCCGCCGCTTCGGCCACAGACCCCAGGTGCATGGCCCACAGCACCAGGGCATAGCTGAACAATACGCAGAACCCTACCGCCAACCCAAGGCGCCATTGGGTTCGCCAGAACAGTACGAATGGCGCCCGCCGCGCTACGCTCGCCAACAACGGGAATTGCCAGGCGCTGAGCAGGGTCAGCCAGACCAGGTAATCCCACGGTTTGCCCCACAGGCGCACGGCCTGGCCGTCGAACCAGGTGTAGCAACCAATGCACAGGCCAATCAAGGCAACCACCGGCAGCATCGACCATGGTAGCCGGTCACCGCCGCCGCCCTGCCACAACAGACAGGCCATGCCACAGGGGATCAACAGGATACCGATGATCTGCTGCTGGCTCAGCGATTCCCCGGCAAAGGCCAGGGTCAGCCCCAGCACCACCAACGGCGACAGCCCGCGCATCAGAGGATAGACCAGCCCCAGGTCGCCCACGCGGTAGGCCTGGATCAGCAAATAACGGTACAACTGCTCAGCCAGTGCCGAAGCAACCAACCAAGGCCAGATTTCAGCAGGCGGAACATCCACGAAGGGCACCGCCAGCACCGCGAAGGCCAGCGCTACCGTGTCCATGCTGGCAATGACCAGCAAGCGCTCGCCGCTGAATTTGATCAATGTATTCCAGGTCGCATGCAGCAGGGCGGCCACCAGCACCAGAGAGGTTGCCAACACGCCTTCGTATCCTTGTGAGGGTTTTCGGAGGTTGAATATATAGCGTTCCCAAGCGTCGCTGTGCGCCTCTTGTGTGGGAACGTTTCCAAGGAATTCGGTCAAACCCTGTGCCCCGAACCCCGTGCCAGGTCATCAAAGAACTGCCCGAGTCACTCGGGTAACGACTTGGAAGCCACTGTTACAGGATTCGGGATGCTTGAATTAGTTGCCGCGTTTATCTGCCTCACCACACTTCTGACCTATGTGAACTACCGCTTCATCGGCCTGCCACCCGCCATCGGTGTGATGGTTACGGCGCTGCTGTTTTCCCTGATGTTGCAGGGCCTGAGCCTTATCGGCTTCCCTGGCCTAGAAGAACGCGTCGAAGGGCTGATGAACCAGATCGACTTCAACGACCTGCTCATGCACTGGATGCTAGCGTTCCTGCTGTTTGCCGGCGCCCTGCACGTCAACCTCAGCGACCTGCGCAGCTACCGCTGGCCGATCGGCCTGCTGGCCACCTTGGGCGTGCTGATCGCCACCGTGGTCATCGGCTACCTGGCGCATTGGGTGTTTGCCCTGTTCGGCTGGCAGGTCCCCCTGATCTACTGCCTGCTGTTCGGTGCACTGATCTCACCGACCGACCCGATTGCCGTGCTTGGCGCGCTGCGTACTGCCAATGCGCCCAAACCGCTTAAAACCACCATCGTCGGCGAGTCACTGTTCAACGACGGCACGGCAGTCGTGGTATTCACCGTGTTGCTGGGCATCATCCAGCTGGGTGAAACACCGAGCATGGCCGACACGGCGATCCTGTTCGCCCGCGAGGCCATTGGCGGCGTGGTGTTCGGTGGCCTGATCGGCTACGCCACCTACCGGATGATCAAGAGTGTCGAGCAGTACCAGGTGGAAGTCATGCTGACCCTGGCGTTGGTCATCGGTGGTTCGGCGATGTGCTACGAACTGCATGTGTCGGCACCGATCGCCATGGTGGTGGCTGGCCTGATCATCGGCAACCTGGGGCGCAACCTGGCGATGAATGACATGACCCGCCGTTACATGGACGGTTTCTGGGAACTGATCGACGACATGCTCAATGCGCTGCTGTTCGCATTGATCGGCCTGGAGCTGTTGCTGCTGCCGTTCAACTGGATGCACCTGGCGGCCGGCGGCGTGCTGGCGCTGGCAGTGCTGCTGTCGCGCCTGCTGACGGTGGCCCCGGCGATCGTGCTGCTGCGGCGCTGGCGCCCGGTGCCCAAAGGCACGGTGCGGGTGCTGACCTGGGGTGGCCTGCGCGGTGGCGTGTCGGTGGCACTTGCACTGTCGCTACCGCTGGGCGAGGAACGGGACCTGCTGCTGTCGATCACCTACATCGTGGTGTTGTCGTCGATTCTGGTGCAGGGGTTGAGCATTGGGCGGGTGGTGCGCAAGGTCAGCGCCCAGCCTTGAGAATGCCGGGGCCGCTTTGCGGCCCATTCGCGGGTAAACCCGCTCCTACAGGTTTGCGTACCCCTGTAGGAGCGGGTTCACCCGCGAAGAGGCCGGCACAGGCAACCAGAATCTATTCGACTGCCGAATCCGGGAACTGGTCCTGCACATACTTGATCTCGGTGCGCCCATGGGCTGCCGGCAAGCCATCCTCACCCAGGTTGACGAACACCATCTTGTCGACAGTCAGAATGCTCTTGCGGGTGATCTTGTTACGCACTTCGCACTTGAGGGTGATCGAGGTGCGGCCGAACGCGGTAGCGGTGATGCCCAGCTCGATGATGTCACCCTGACGCGAAGCACTGACGAAGTTGATTTCCGACATGTACTTGGTCACCACACGCTGGTTGCCCAGCTGGACGATGGCGTAGATCGCCGCCTCTTCATCGATCCAGCGCAACAGGCTGCCACCGAACAGGGTGCCATTGGGGTTGAGGTCTTCGGGTTTAACCCACTTGCGGGTGTGAAAGTTCATCTGTACTCCTGACCTGCTTGGCTAACGTGTAGCAATGATGGCAGAGCGGCTGCCTTCGCTCCATTGAACATCGACTATCGTCGCGATTAATCGACGGAAAACCTTGGGCAAGCCGGCGGGGGCAGCTATAATCTGCGCCGTTTTACATGGTTGCCCACAGCGGTGCCATGCCCGCCACCTGTCCGAGGGGCGCTGCAGCAGGCTAGGCCTGTCAGGCTCGGATGGGGCGTTGCTCGCTCCCGCGAGCGCTTAACGCACAACGGCGCCCATTCGCACATTACGAATGGAGGCTCTCATGAGCGCTGCAAACATGCCTGCTGGTTTTACCGATTACAAAGTCGCCGACATCTCCCTGGCCGCCTGGGGCCGTCGCGAAACCATCATTGCCGAATCGGAAATGCCTGCGCTGATGGGCCTGCGTCGCAAGTACCTGGCCGAGCAACCGCTCAAGGGTGCGAAGATCCTGGGCTGCATCCACATGACCATCCAGACCGCCGTGCTGATCGAAACCCTGGTTGCCCTGGGTGCCGAAGTGCGCTGGTCGTCCTGCAACATCTTCTCGACTCAAGACCAGGCCGCCGCCTCGATCGCCGCCGCCGGCATCCCGGTGTTCGCCTGGAAAGGTGAAACCGAAGAAGAGTACGAGTGGTGCCTGGAGCAGACCATCCTGAAAGATGGCCAGCCATGGGACGCCAACATGATCCTCGACGACGGTGGTGACCTGACCGAACTGCTGCACAAGAAGTACCCGCAGGTACTGGACCGTGTGCACGGCGTGACCGAAGAGACCACCACCGGCGTACACCGCCTGCTGGACATGCTGGCCAAGGGCGAGCTGAAAGTCCCGGCGATCAACGTCAACGACTCGGTCACCAAGAGCAAGAACGACAACAAGTACGGCTGCCGTCACAGCCTGAACGATGCCATCAAGCGTGGTACCGACCACCTGCTGTCGGGCAAGCAGGCCCTGGTGATCGGCTACGGTGACGTGGGCAAGGGCTCGGCCCAGTCCCTGCGTCAGGAAGGCATGATCGTCAAGGTTTCCGAAGTTGACCCAATCTGCGCCATGCAGGCCTGCATGGACGGCTTCGAGCTGGTCTCGCCGTTCATCGACGGTATCAACGACGGCACCGAGGCCAGCATCGACAAGGCTCTGCTGGGCAAGATCGACCTGATCGTGACCACCACCGGTAACGTCAACGTCTGCGACGCCAACATGCTCAAGGCCCTGAAAAAGCGTGCCGTAGTCTGCAACATCGGCCACTTCGACAACGAGATCGACACCGCCTTCATGCGCAAGAACTGGGCCTGGGAAGAGGTCAAGCCGCAGGTTCACAAGATCCACCGTACCGGCGCTGGCAGCTTCGACCCGCAGAACGACGACTACCTGATCCTGCTGGCCGAAGGCCGCCTGGTCAACCTGGGCAACGCCACTGGCCACCCAAGCCGCATCATGGACGGCTCGTTCGCCAACCAGGTTCTGGCACAGATCTTCTTGTTCGAGCAGAAGTTCGCTGACCTGTCGGCCGAAAAGAAAGCCGAGCGCCTGACCGTTGAAGTACTGCCGAAGAAACTCGACGAAGAAGTGGCCCTGGAAATGGTCCGCGGCTTCGGCGGCGTGGTCACCCAGCTGACCAAGCAGCAAGCCGACTACATCGGCGTGACTGTCGAAGGCCCGTTCAAGCCGCACGCCTACCGCTACTAAGCGGCAAGCTTGAAGCTGCAAGTGGCAAGCAAAGGCATACCGTGCCGTTGCCACTTGCAGCTCCAGAAACACAGATCTTGAACGACGCCCAAGCCAGACCGGCCATCACCGATCTGGCTTTTACTTGCAGCTTGCCGCTAGACGCTTGTTGCCAGAGGAACGCCTGATGTCACAAGAACGCCGCTACAGTTTCGAGTTCTTCCCGACCAAGACCGACGCCGGTCACGAAAAGCTGATGGGCGTCGCCCGCCAGCTGGCCACCTATAACCCGGACTTCTTCTCCTGCACCTACGGTGCCGGTGGCTCGACCCGCGACCGCACGCTCAATACCGTGCTGCAGCTGGAAAGCGAAGTGAAGATACCTGCCGCGCCGCACCTGTCGTGCGTGGGCGACACCAAGGCCGAATTGCGCGCCCTGTTGGCCGAGTACAAGGCCGCCGGCATCAAACGTATCGTCGCCCTGCGCGGCGACCTGCCGTCGGGCATGGGCATGGCCAGTGGTGAACTGCGCTATGCCAGTGACCTGGTCGAGTTCATCCGCCAGGAAACCGCTGATCACTTCCACCTGGAAGTGGCTGCCTACCCGGAAATGCACCCGCAGGCGCGCAACTTCGAGGCGGACCTGGCCAACTTTGTGCACAAGGTCAAGGCCGGTGCCGACAGCGCCATCACCCAGTACTTCTTCAACGCCGACAGCTACTTCTACTTCGTCGAGCGTGCACAGAAGCTGGGCGTGGACATTCCGGTGGTGCCGGGCATCATGCCGATCACCAACTACAGCAAGCTGGCCCGCTTCTCCGATGCCTGTGGTGCCGAGATCCCGCGCTGGATCCGTAAGCAGCTGGAAGCCTATGCCGACGACACCGCCAGCATCCAGGCCTTTGGCGAAGAAGTGATTACCCGCATGTGCGAACAGCTGTTGCAAGGCGGCGCGCCGGGCCTGCACTTCTATACCTTGAACCAGGCTGAACCGAGCCTGGCGATCTGGAACAACCTGAAACTGCCGCGCTGAAATCTTTTGGCAAAGTCTGTTTAAGAAATGATTAAGGCTTTGGTCATAGACTAAAGCCTTATTCAATTTCGGGTTAAACAGGTCTCGCCTGCCATGCAGCACCCCCAACCTTCGCGCCCACAGCTTGTTTACCTGGCTTTTGGCTCGGCAACCTACCATCAGGAAGCCTGCTTCAGCATCGTCAGCGCCCTCGCCCAGTTGGGCAGCGCAGCCGGCGAGGCCATGGACATCCAGGTTTACACCGACAATGCGCAGCCCTACGCCAAGCTGCCCGTCACCGTCCACCTGCTGGACGAGGCCACGCGCCAGGCATGGAATGCCCCGCACGGTTATCACTTTCGCAGCAAGCATGTGCTGTTGCGCCAGGTACTGCAGCAACACCCGCTGGCAGTACTGATCGATACAGACACCTTCTTCCGCACTTCACCGTTGCACCTGTTCGCCCGTGTGGCGCCCAACCGCCTGCTGTGCAACGCCATCGGCACACGCTACGGCGCTGACCAGAAGTGCCTGTTGTACAAAAACCTACTGACCCTTCTCGAGTCCCGGGGACTGGCCGACTGCCAGATGCCGCTCGTCAATTCCGGCGTTATCGGCCTCACTGCCGAGGACTGCGGCACCCTGGACCGCTCCATCGCCATGATGGACGAATTCTACCCCTTGGCTCGCGAGGCCTATACCCTTGAGGAGTTCTGCCTGGCAGTGGCGGCCTACCGCAACCTGGAGCTGGCCGAGTGTACCGATGTCATCCATCACTACTGGAGCCGGAAGGCGCAGTTCCGCGCCAAGATCCAGGCCTGGCTGCGCAAGCACGACCACGACCCACTCAGCCCCTCGGCCCTGGCCGACGTTGCGCTGGTCAACGACCAACTGCCGCGACCACCCACCCTGCACCGTCTGGGTTACAAAGCGCTGAGCCTGACCCTGCCCAGCCACGAGCGCCAGTTCGCCCGCGAATTGCTCTATGGCTGCTACCCCTACCCCAATGAGTTCGACCGCGCCTGCGCGTCCGCCTGGTGGGACAAGGCCCTGGAAAACCTCAATGACCGCTACGGCTACATGGAGCCCGAGCGGCTGCGTCAGTGCCTGCGCCATCCGGGGCTACGGCTATCGCTGGGCGAGCGGCGCAAGGATATCGAGGCGCATCTGCTGCGAACCACTCAAGCCTGATGTGCCCGCGAAGAGGGCAACCCGATCGTTGCTACCGGCTTCGCCGGTGTTCGCGGGCACGCCCGCTCCCACAACGATCGTGCATGCCTTTACCGTACACCGGCCGAGCGCGTAATCTCCGGCCATGCCACATATCGCCCGTCTGTTCTGGACCCTCCTGCTCGTTTGCCTGAGCCCGTTGGCTCTGGGCGAACGCTTGCGCCTGGTAACCGACGATTGGGCACCTTATGTGTTTCAGCACAACGGCCAACCGCGCGGCATCGACTACGAAGTCGCCAGCCAGGTCTTCGCACGCCTCGGCGTCGAGGTGGAGTGGCAATTCCTGCCTTGGAAGCGCTGCTTGGCGATGGCTGAGCAGGGCCTTGCCGATGGCATTCTCGACATTTTCCAGACGGACGCGCGCCAACCCTACATGGTGTATGGCTCCGAACCTATGTCGGAAGTCGAATTCGTCCTGTTCCAAAGCCGCTCGCGCCGCCATGCCGTCACCCACCTGGACGACCTCGCCGGCCTCACCGTCGGCACATCGCCCGGCTACACCTACGGTAAAGCGTTCACCGAGGCCCCGCACTTCAAGCGCGAAGCCGCACCCACCCACGAAGCCAACTTCGGCAAGCTGGTGCTGGGCCGTATCGACCTGGCGATCACCGACCGCAGGGTCGGGCATTACCTGCTCCGCCAGCTCGGCCTGCAACAGCAAGTCGAAGAACTGCCGCTGGTAGTCAGCCGCCAGGCGCAGTATTTGGGCCTGGTGCGCAAGCCTGGGCGCGAGGCACTGGCCGTGGCCTTTGCCGAAGAGCTGCAGCGGTTCAAGCAGGAACCGGCCTATGCAGCGATCAGCAACCGCTATACAAGCGACACTGGAAACATTCTCAACGCCGTTGAGCAGCAGGAAAGCAGCACAGCGCGATAGCTCTGTTATACTCGGGCCTTCCCGCCCGGCTCACGCCCGGACGCTCGGCCTCGCAACAGGCATCCCGATCGGCACCGACGCCCCTTCGCGTCCAGCCTCCGTTTCCCGGATGTGCAGTGAAAGCCCAGCTGGACCGGACGCGATCGCATTTCACCGATGCCCGTCGCGCCAGGCAGAACATCCCAACGGGCCCAGCCCACACGAGAACAGGATCGCCCATGTCCTTTGCTTCCCTCGGTCTCTCCGAGGCTCTTGTCCGCGCTATCGAGGCTGCGGGCTACACCCAGCCGACCCCCGTGCAACAGCGGGCCATTCCCGCCGTGTTGCAAGGCCGCGACCTGATGGTTGCCGCACAGACAGGTACGGGTAAAACCGGCGGCTTCGCCCTGCCGATTCTCGAGCGCCTGTTCCCGGCCGGCCATCCCGACAAATCGCAGCGCCACGGCCCACGCCAGCCTCGCGTACTGGTCCTGACACCGACCCGCGAACTGGCAGCCCAGGTGCATGACAGTTTCAAGGTCTATGCCCGTGACCTGCCACTGGTCAGCGCCTGCATCTTCGGCGGCGTTGGCATGAACCCGCAGATCCAGGCCATTGCCAAAGGCGTTGATGTGCTGGTCGCCTGCCCAGGCCGCCTGCTCGACCTGGCCGGCCAAGGCAAGGTCGACCTGGCCCACGTGGAAATCCTGGTACTTGATGAAGCCGATCGCATGCTCGACATGGGCTTCATCCACGACGTCAAGAAGGTGCTCGCCCGCCTGCCAGCCAAGCGGCAGAACCTGCTGTTCTCGGCCACCTTCTCCAAGGACATCACCGACCTCGCCGACAAGCTCCTGCACAACCCGGAGCGTATCGAGGTCACCCCACCGAACACCACCGTCGAGCGTATCGAGCAGCGGGTGTACCGACTGCCTGCCAGCCACAAGCGTGCCCTGCTGGCGCACCTGATCACCCTGGGCGCCTGGGAACAGGTGTTGGTGTTCACCCGAACCAAGCACGGTGCCAACCGCCTGGCCGAGTACCTGGAAAAGCAAGGCCTGACCGCCGCCGCGATCCACGGCAACAAGAGCCAGAACGCCCGCACCAAGGCTTTGGCCGATTTCAAGGCCAACAGCGTGCGCGTACTGGTCGCCACCGACATCGCTGCCCGCGGCCTGGACATCGACCAGTTGCCCCACGTTGTCAACTTCGAGCTGCCGAATGTCGAGGAAGACTACGTCCACCGCATTGGCCGTACCGGCCGTGCCGGTCGTTCGGGCGAAGCTATTTCCCTGGTCGCGCCAGATGAAGAAAAGCTGCTCAAGAGCATCGAGCGGGTGACCAAGCAGCGCATCGCGGATGGCGACCTGATGGGCTTCGACGCCAGCCAGGTCGAAGCCGAGAAGCCTGAAACACGCGAGCGCCCGCAAAACAACGGCCGCGGTGGCCGCAACCAGCAAGCCCGTGGCGAAGGTGCCAAAGACAGCAACGGCGGCCGCAAGGACAAAGGCAAGGACAAAGGCAAAGCCAGGCAGCCAGCTGCGGCCAAGCCGGACGACAAGGAAAAGAGCGGCGACAAGCAGCAGCAGCCGCGCAAGCCGCGTGACAAGAAGCCACGCCCACAGCAGGCCAGCAATAACGGCGTGCCGAAACCGCCAGCAGACCGCGACCCGGAAGAGTTCCTGGACGACGAAGTCGATAACTTCGGTAACCGCGCCGACTATGTCAGTCCGTACCAGGGCAAAAACCAGGGCCGCAACCGTCGCCCAGGTGGTGCTGGCCAAGGTCAGGGGCAAGGCAATGGTCAACGCAGCAACGCTGGCGGCCAAGGCCAAGCCCGCAATGGCGGCCAGCCACGCAGTGGTGGCAGTGCCGGCGGAGAGAAACGCCCGCCCCGTGCCAACAACGGTGGCGGTGCCCGTCGTGATGGCGGCGGTGGCCGTGGTCGCCCTGCGCGTGACGATGCTGCCCGGCAAGAGCCGGCCGTGCGCAACCCGCGTCAGCCGGAAAAACAGCCAGTGATCATTCGCAAGGAGTCCAAACTGGACCGCTTCCCGACGCCTGAGCAACTGGATGACCTGCCAAGCCGCCCACGCGGTGAGCGCCCGGCGCTGCTGACCCGCAAGGGCTGATAGAAGTACCGAGGGGGCTGCTTGGCAGCCCTATCACGACACAAGGCCGCTCCTGCAGAGAATTTCTTGATCTCTGCAGGAGCGGCCTTGTGTCGTGATAGGGCCGCAAAGCGGCCCCCTCGGTTTTCAGCTGGCAGAAATTACTTCTGCTTCACACCTTCGACACTGATATCCAGGTCCAGGGTCTGCGAAGTAGCACCTGGGCCTTTGATGCCGAAGTCGTTCAGGTTCAGCGTGGTGGTGGCGTTGAAGCCAGCGCGCTCGCCACCCCATGGGTCCTTGCCTTCACCGTTGAAGGTAGCCTTGAACGTCACCGGTTTGGTGACACCGTGCATGGTCAGGTCGCCGGTCACGTCAGCCGTCTTGTCGCCAGTCGACTTGACGCTGGTGGAGACGAATTTGGCGTCCGGGTACTTCTTCACGTCGAGGAAGTCGGCGCTGGCGATGTGCTTGTCACGCTCGGCGTGGTTCGACCACAGGCTGGCAGTTTTCAAGTCGACGCTAATCTTGCTGGCTTCAGGCTTGGCACTGTCCCAGCTGAAGTTGCCGTCGAAATCCTTGAAAGTACCGTGGATGAAGCTGTAGCCCAGGTGGCTGATTTTCCAGTCAACGAACGCGTGCTGGCCTTCCTTGTCGATCTTGTACTCGGCAGCCATGGCCTGGCCAGCAGAGAGCAGAGCGGTACCGAGCGCCAGAGCGGCAAAAGTCTTTTTCAACATCCTGTTCCTTCCTGTGTAATTGAGGTTGAGAGTCAAGCTTTGCGGCCCAGCATGCGAGTCAGGGTCGCGTCACGGTCGATGAAATGATGCTTGAGCGCGGCAAGGGCATGCAGCACGGCAAAAATCACCAGCCCCCAAGCCAGCCACAAATGAACCACACCCGCCACATCTGCCTGGTCAGGCAGGTCGCTGATCAGTGCCGGCACTTCGAACAGGCCGAACACCGGAATGCCGACGCCGTCGGCGGTGGAAATCAGGTAACCGGCAGCCATCACCGCAAACAGACCAAGGTACAGGGCCAGGTGGCCCAGCTTGGCCGCCAGGCGTGTGATTGCGCCGTGGTTGGTGGGTGCCGGTGGTGGCGGGCTGATGAAACGCCAGACTACCCGCAGCAGCATCACCGCCAGCAGCACCAGGCCGATGCTCTTGTGCAGGTCCGGGCCAGCTTTGCGCCATGGGCTGTAGTAGTCGAGGCCGACCATCCACAGACCCAGGCCGAACAGGCCGAAGACTGCGAGTGCTACGCCCCAGTGCAGGATGATGCTGACCACGCCGTAGCGAGAAGGTGAATTGCGCAGTTGCATGTTGCGTGTTTCCCCGTGAAAGCTATGCACAGACTAACGCGTAACGTATCGAAGAAAAGCGGAAAAAATTGCTTTGGATTATCGAGGAATCCGATATTTATTCTGTTAGCTGACCATTAAGAAAACATTAACGATAGTCGGAGAGTTGGGGTTGCAGTGTCGGCCCTTAGGCTGCGAACAGGCCGACACTGTCGATCGATCAGCCCGCCTTGGCCTGGGTATTGGTTACAGCCTTCTTCGCAGGCTCCGACTTGGCTGTCGCCTTCTTCGTCTCGGCAGGCTTGTGGGCTGGCTTGTGCGCGGGCGCATGCTTGGCGGGAGCGGCTTTGGTTGCCGCAGGCTTGGCGGCCGCTTCCTTGGCTACAGGCGCAGGCGCGGCAGGAGCCGGAGCCGCCTGTGGAGCGGGCGCAGGTGCAGGCGCCACTTCCTCAGCCTTGGCTATTGGCTCAGCCTTCACCTCTGGCGTTTCCGCCCCGCCAAACAGGCGCTTGAAGAAGCCTGGCTTGTCCTGCTTGGCCTCTTCGGCCTGCTTAGGCTCAGCTTTGGCCGGCGCCTTGTCAGCTTTGTCGCCCTTGTCGGACGAACCGCCGAACATATTGGAGAAGAATCCGCCCTTGCTCTCCTTGGCGGCCACCGCACCTGCCGCCGCCGCAACCGGCAGCGCCTTGGCCGGGTCGAACGACTTGCCGGCCAACAGGTCCTGTGCCTGGCTGGCCGCACGCTGGCCACTGCGCAGGGCGCCTTCCAGAGTGCCCGGATACAGGGCATCCGTGTGCTCACCGGCAAAGGTAATGCGCTGCACCGGACGTTCCCACAGGCGCCAGTATTTGCTGATCTGCCCCGGACCGTAGGCCAGGTAGGCACCACCCGTGCCAGCGTCCGCGCTGTATCGCTTGACCTCGTAACCGGTGAAAGCACCACGGGCCTGTGGGTAGAACGCATGCAGACGGATCAACACCTGGTCGACCATCTGCTTTTCACCAAACGCCTGCAGCAGGCGAGCGTTATCGCCGGACAGGTTGATCACCACATTGGCACCACCCTTGAGCGCCGGTTCGACCCACAGCATGCCGAGGCCGGCGTTACTGAAGATTTCGCCCGACATGCGTGCGCGGCTTTCCCATACGGGTTTCTTGAACTTGAGCATGATCTGGTCGCGCCAACCATAGTTGGTGCCCTTGAGCGCCGCCAGGTGTTGGCTATCCAGGCCAGGGGTCATCTGAATCTTGGCCAGCGCGCGCAGGGGCACAGCCATGACCAGATAATCCGCCTTGTAGCCGACGCTGCCGACTTTTACCGTGACACCATCCTTGTCCTGGACAATGGCGGTAACCGGCGAGCTGGTCTTGATGGTTTTCAACTGCTTGACGAAAGCCTGGGCCAGCACCGGGCTGCCACCGGGCAGGCGCGCGGCGCGCAGGTCGCGGTCGCTGACGCCGCGGTACACGCGGTTCTGCTGGGCGAAGTACAGCAGCGACAGGCGCGACGGTTCATCGTAGCGGGTGCGGATCTGCTGATTGATCAACTGACGGGCGGTGGCCGGCAGTTGCAGTTTGTCCAGCCAGGTGGAGACGTTGATCTGGTCAAGGGCGAACAGCGTGCTGGTTGCCTGCGGGTTCAGCGGGTCATCGATCGAACGGGCCAGGTCATCAAGGGTTTTCTCGTAACGCTTGAGCGCCTCAGCAGTGGCCGGTTGCTTAGTGGCCAGGTCGCTGGCGCTGAAGTATTCGCCGTCAATCAAGTAACCCGGGGTACGCACGAACTCGGGCGCCGGCAGTGTTTCAAGCTTGAAACGGTCGAGGTACTGGTTGAGCACCGGCTGTGCCTTGGCGTTGCCGATCCACTCGCTGGTGGCCAGGCCCGAACGCCCGCCCATGCCCGCCTTGGCCTCCAGCAGGGTCACCTGCCAGCCTTTGTTCTGCAGCTCGTAGGCTGCCGTCAGGCCTGCCAGGCCCCCCCCCACGACAATCGCCGTGGGCGTCTTGTCTTTTGCCAGCGCAGCGCCGCTGGACACACCAATCAATACCAACGCGCACAGGCGCACCCAAGCAGCAGCCATGTCGGCGAACTCCGAGTCAGAGGTTACAGAAACGGGGAGAGGCAGGAATGCCCCGGGAAGATGCGTTAAGAATACGTCAGGTCCGGTCACCCTGCCAGCGCAGTGACATCAAGTCCTTTTGGCAACTGACATTTTTGCCAGTAGCCACGTCACAGGGTGGTAGGCGAAGCTGGCGAAGATGGCCAAAAGCCCGCCAGGGGGGGCTGCGCATGATCTTCGAGGAGCGTTTCAACCAAGTGGAGCGGCAGCTTCTGTTACACAGGCAGACACTTCGCACAGCCTCAGGCCTGAGCTTCCACGCCAGCAGCACGTCCTGGATCGGCTTTCACGAAGCCTTCAAGGGCGAGGACGGTACCGAGCTGGTCATTGGTGAACACAGCGAAATTTCGATTGCGTTCGCTCAAGAGGTCGAGTCCCTGCGGCTGGAATACTACGTAGTCAGCGACTTTCTGAGCGAAGACCTGCACATGTTGTTCGATGCCGAGAACATCGACTATGACCTGGTTGCGCCATCCCCTCGCATTTTTTACTGGCTCACCCTCGAAGGTAGCGGCTTCCGGGACGCTCGCCCGGGCCCGATCGCTACACACCCCTACTACCAGGTGATTGACGGCCCCTTTCGGCGCCTGACCATCTCCACCTCGCACGCCGGCACCGTGCATATCCGCAAGCTGGAATGGACCGGCACCCACCGCCATTGAACGGCAGCGGTTGTCCTGCCCTGCGGCATTGCTTAGGCTTACGCGGTCGAACCACGCCGCAAAGCCAGGAGAAGTGCCCATGGGCCTCAATGATCAGTGGATGCAACGCGACCTCAAGGTCCTGTGGCACCCCTGTACCCAGATGAAAGACCACGAGCAGCTGCCGCTGATCCCGATCAAGCGCGGCGAAGGCGTGTGGCTGGAAGACTTCGAGGGCAAACGCTATCTGGATGCGGTGAGCAGTTGGTGGGTCAACGTCTTCGGCCATGCCAACCCGCGCATCAACCAACGCATCAAGGACCAGGTCGACCAGCTCGAGCACGTGATCCTGGCCGGTTTCAGTCATCAGCCAGTGATCGAGCTGTCCGAGCGCCTGGTCGCCATGACCCCGGCCGGTCTCGACCGGGTGTTCTATGCCGACAATGGCTCGTCGTGCATCGAGGTGGCGCTGAAGATGAGCTTCCACTACTGGCAGAACATCGGCAAACCGGACAAGAAGCGCTTCGTCACCCTGACCAACAGCTATCACGGCGAAACCATTGCCGCCATGTCGGTGGGTGATGTGCCGCTGTTCACCGAAACCTACAAGGCGCTGCTGCTCGACACCCTCAAGGTGCCAAGCCCTGACTGCTACCTGCGCCCCGAGGGCATGAGCTGGGAAGAGCACTCGCGCAACATGTTCCAGGCCATGGAGCAGACCCTGGCCGAACACCACGCCTCGATCAGCGCCGTGATCGTCGAGCCGCTGATACAGGGTGCCGGTGGCATGCGCATGTACCACCCGGTGTACCTCAAGTTGTTGCGCGAGGCCTGCGACCGCTACGACGTGCATCTGATCCATGACGAGATCGCCGTGGGCTTCGGCCGCACCGGCACGATGTTCGCCTGCGAGCAAGCCGGCATCCGCCCGGATTTCCTGTGCCTGTCCAAGGCCCTGACCGGCGGCTACCTGCCGCTGGCCGCCTGCCTGACCACCGACAAGGTGTACCAGGCGTTCTACGACGACTACCCCACACTGCGCGCGTTCCTGCACTCGCACAGCTACACCGGCAACCCGCTGGCGTGCGCTGCAGCGCTGGCGACCCTGGATATCTTCGAGCAGGACAACGTGATCGAGGCCAACAAGGCCCTGGCCACGCGCATGGCCACAGCCACTGCACATTTGGCCGATCATGCTCATGTTGCCGAAATACGCCAGACTGGCATGGCCCTGGCCATCGAAATGGTTCAAGACAAGGCAGGCAAGGTGGCCTACCCCTGGCAGGAGCGCCGTGGCCTGAAGGTGTTCGAGCACGCCCTGACCCGCGGCGCCCTGCTGCGACCGCTGGGCAGCGTGGTGTACTTCCTGCCGCCGTACGTGATCACCCCCGAGCAGATCGACTTCCTTGCCGAAGTGGCCAGCGAAGGCATCGATATCGCCACCCGCGACGGCGTCAGTGTCGCAGTGCCGGCCAACTTCCACCCCGACTTCCGCGACCCGGGCTAGGCCCGGCAATTCGCCATACCACTTTTCCTGTGGGAGCGGGCGAGCCCGCGAACAAGGGCGAAGCCCTTGCCAGGCACCGCGGCGCCTGATTCGCGGGCACGCCCGCTCCCACAGGGGATCTGCGTCTCTCTATTTACCGAGCAAACCCATGAGACTGTCCCGCTTCTTCATCGACGCCCCCCTGAGCCTTGGCGAGCACGACCTGCCCGAGGCCCAGGCCCATTACATTGGCCGCGTGCTGCGCATGGCCCCCGGCGACGCCGTGCAGCTGTTCGATGGCAGCGGCCAGGAATACCGTGGTCAGTTGCTCGAGGTGGGCAAGAAAACTGTCCGCGTCAGCCTTGACCAGGCCTTTGCCGGCCAGGCCGATTCACCGCTGCATGTGCACCTGGGCCAGGGCCTCTCCCGTGGCGAGCGCATGGACTGGGCGATCCAGAAGGCAACCGAACTTGGCGCCAACGAAATCACCCCGATCGTCAGCGAACGCTGCGAAGTGCGCCTGAAAGACGAACGCGCCGACAAGCGCCTGGCCCACTGGCGCCAAGTGGCGATCAGCGCCTGTGAACAATGCGGGCGTTCTACCTTGCCAGTCATTCACCCACCCGTGCCCCTGGCGGAATGGTTGAGCAGCACCAAGGCTGACCTGAAGCTGGTCCTGCACCCGGTGGCCGAGCCGCTCACCAGCCATGAAAAGCCCGCAACACTGGCCTTCGTGATCGGCCCCGAAGGCGGCCTTAGCGAGGCCGAAGTCGAGCAGGCCAAAGCCGCCGGCTTCCACGCAGCACGCCTTGGCCCGCGCGTGCTGCGCACCGAGACCGCGCCGGTGGTGGCGCTGTCGGTGGCACAGCAGTTGTGGGGCGATTTTTAACTAGCGCACGTAGAACGACACCGCCACGAAGTGCATCAGGCTGCCAGCGATCACGAACAGGTGCCAGATGCCATGCCAATGGCGGAAACGGCTGTCGAAGGCGAAGAAAATGATGCCGACGGTGTAGAACACGCCGCCGGCAGCCAGCCAAGCGAAGCCGGCAGTGCCCAGCGAGTTCAGCAGTGGTTTGACTGCAACCAGCACGATCCAGCCCATCACTGCGTAGATGATGATCGACAGGATACGCGCCTCGGAGCGCGGCTTGATCTCTTGCAACATGCCGATGATCGCCAGCCCCCAGACCACGCCGAACAGGCTCCATCCCCAAGGGCCGCGCAGGCTGACCAGGCAAAACGGCGTGTAGCTGCCGGCAATCAGCAGATAGATCGACAGGTGGTCGAGCTTGCGCATGATCACTTTCGCCCGCCCACGGGTGCTGTGGTACAGGGTTGAGATGCTGTACAGCAACAGCAGCGTGCCGCCGTAGATGGAGAAGCTGACGATCTTCCACGGGTCGCCTTGCAGGCCCGCGACCACGATCAGCCAGATGGCACCAATAGCAGCGAGGACGGCACCGACCAGGTGGGTCCAGGCGTTGAAGCGTTCACCGTAATACATGCAAACACAGACCTCCTGAGGTGGGCTGGGTTCCTGTTGTGATGTTGATGACCCCTTCGCGGGTAAACCCGCTCCTACAACTGAGCGCGCAGCCATTGTAGGAGCGGGTTTACCCGCGAAGAGGCCCTGCGCCTCACATCCTAACCAAGGTCAGGTTGCAGATCCGCGTCACGCACCAGCCTTTCCAAGGCGACCAGGTCCGGTACCCGCGCCACCTGCTCACCCACCTGCACCGCCGCCAGCTCCAACCTGCCCAGCGCCACATCCACGTAGTTCAGCTGGCTGTCGAGCTTGCACGAGCGCGGAATGTCCTGCAGCAACAGCGCCAGGTACCGCAAGCCGGTATCGCCCAAAGCATTGAGCACCACCACGCGAGCCCGCTCCCCGCACGGCGTCTCACCACCGCACGCGGCCTCGAAACCGATCAACGGCAGGCGTTGCTGACGCCAGTCAATCCACCCCAGGTGCCAGGCGGGGTCGCCATGCTGGCACACCAGGTTACGCTGCCCGCTCAACTCGGCCACCGCCACGTTGGGCAACACCAGCGTGCGGTCACCCAACGGTAGCAACAGCCCGGTCAGGCTGCTGCGCTGGCCGGAAATCAGTTCAAGCATGGGCCTGGCTCCAATGGGCGATGCTCTGCAACAGCAGCGACTCCTGGTACGGCTTGCCCAGGTATTCGTTGACGCCGATGGCCATGGCGCGGTCCCGGTGCTTCTGCCCGGTACGCGAGGTGATCATGATGATCGGCAAGTCTTTCAACCGTGCGTCACGGCGGATGCGTGTGGCCACCTCGAAGCCGTCCATGCGCGGCATTTCGATGTCCAGCAACAACACGTCGGGCCGGTGCTCTTCCAGCAGGGCCATGGCATCGACGCCATCCTTGGCCGTGAGCACGCTCATGCCGTGGCGCTCCAGCAGGCGGCTGGTAACCTTGCGTACGGTTACCGAATCGTCCACCACCATCACCAGCAAGGCACGGCGCGGTGCCGGGCCAAGCAACTGGCGTTGGCTACCGCCTCCGGGCAGGCGGGCCAGCCGTCGCTGCTGGCCGCGCAGCTGGCCCAGCAGGTCAAGAATCAGTACCACCCGGCCATCGCCCAGCAGTGTCGCCCCCGATAACCCGGCAACCGCGGCAAACTGCGGCCCCAGGCTTTTCACCACGATCTCACGGCTGGGCGACAGGTTGTCGGCCTGGATGGCGAACGACTGCTCCTTGGAATGCACCAGCAGCACCGGCAACGGCACACTTTGCCCCAGCAGCGCCGGGCGCGGCAGGCCTTGCAGCAACTCGCCCAGGTAGCGCAGCTCGTATTCGTGGCCGGCATAGACATAGCGCGGCGAGTCCAGCTGGTAGCACGCCGCAAGCTCGGCAGGTGGGACGCGGACGATGCCCTCGATGGTATTGAGCGGAATGGCGTATTGCTCTTCGCCCAGGTGCACCATCAGCGCACGGTTGATCGACACGGTGAACGGCAGGCGGATCAGGAAACGCGCCCCCTTGCCCGGCGCCGACTCGATACTCATCGAGCCACCCAGTTGCTTGACCTCCTCGTGCACCACATCCATGCCCAGCCCGCGCCCGGAAATCTGGGTAATCTTTTCGGCGGTGGAAAAGCCTGGCCGCAGGATGAACTGCAGGATTTCGTGGTCACTCAACTGCGCCTGCGGGTCCAATAGGCCGCGCTTGATGGCCTTGCGCCGCACCGCTTCCAGTGGCACGCCAGCACCATCATCCGTCATTTCGATGACGATATCGGCGCCCTCATGCAGCAAATTCAGGTGAATGGTGCCCTGCTCCGGCTTGCCGGCGGCCAGGCGCATTGCGCGGCTTTCCAGGCCGTGGTCAACGGCGTTGCGCAGCATATGCTCCAGCGGCGCCACCATACGTTCCAGCACGCTGCGGTCCAGTTCGCCCTCGGCATTGCCAACCACCAGTTCCACCTGCTTGCCCAGCTCGCTGGCCACCTGCCGCACCACGCGCTGCAAGCGCGGCACCAGGCGCTCGAACGGCACCATCAGGGTGGCAGTCAGGCCCTCCTGCAACTGGCTGTTCACCCGCGCCTGCTGTTGCAGCAGGCTGTAGGCCTCCTGAGCACGCTGAGCCAGGGTTTCCTTCAGGTCCAGCAGGTCCGAGGCAGACTCGAAGAGGGCCCGTGACAGCTGCTGCAGCTGGGAGTGGCGGTCCATTTCCAGCGGGTCAAAGTCGTCATAGGCATCGCCTTCGAACTGCTGCCGGCTGGAGATTCGCCCCTGGGTCTCGACATCCAGACGCAGCAACTGATCACGCATGCGCTCGAGTGTGGTTTCCATCTCGTTGAGGGCGAACTGCGCGTCGTTGACCTGCTGCTCGATGCGCCCCCGGATGATCGAGTGCTCGCCGGCCAGGTTACCCAGGTCGTCGAGCAGCTCGGCGTCGACCTTGACCATGTCACCCGGTGCCCGCTCTGGTGCTGCTGCCGGAACTTCGGCGGTTGCAGCTTCTGGCGGCCCCTGGCCTGCGGCAGTGTCTGTCAGTGCGGCGCTGCTGAAGTTGCGAATGTAGTCGATCAGCGCCGTGGCGGCATGCAGCGGCTGCCCCAGGCGCACAGCGTCAAGCATATGCGCCAGCCGGTCGTGGCAGTTCTGCAGCAGTGCGAACAGTGGCGCGCTTGGCGGCAATCTACCCGCAGCCAACAGCTCGTAGAGGAACTCCAGTTCGTGGGCCAGATCGCCGATCGGGGTGATTTCGACCATGCGCGCCACGCCTTTGAGGGTGTGCAGGTCGCGCATCAGGTTGTCCACCTCGACGCTGCTGCGCGGGTCGGCCTGCCAGCGCGCCAGCGCCGCCGCGGCGCTCTCGACGATGTCCGAGCTTTCTTCCAGGAACACTTCCAGCAGCTCTTCGCCGGGGCTTTCCGGCGCCTCGGCAAGCGGCTCTGCCACCTGCGGCTGCAACGGCGGGTGCGGCAGCCCCAAGGTATCGGCCAGGTCCATGTCCGGGTGCAGCGGTGTGACCGTATCGATGCCCACCAGGCCGGTGGCATCCGGCGCCAGGGCCTGGTCCAGCAGGTTGCGCAGGCTGTCGACCAGCTCCGGGCGCGGTGGAATATCCTGCCCGGCCGCCACTTCGTCCAGCATGTCCAGCAAGGCCTCATGGGCCCGCTGCGCCTGGCTGAAGAAGCGGGAATCGGCAGGCAGGCTGCCCTCCTCCACCGCGCCATACAGGTCCAGCAACGCCTCGCACACCTCATCCATCTGCCACAGGTCGGCCAGGTGCGCGGCGTGCCCCAAGGTGGTCATCTGGTCGAGCAGGTTATCCAGTGCGTCACGCTGGGCGGGCTGTTGCTGCCAGCGCGACAACAACGTCTCTGCATCGAGCAGAATGTCCATGGCCTGCGCCAGGAAGCTGGCGACCAACTGCGGATCACGCTTGCTGCGGCCGGCAGGGTGCGAGTCTTCATGCAGACTGGCCAGGCGGCCGTCCACGGCCTGGCCCACCTGCTCGATCAGTTCCGCGGCGCCGGGAATGGCGGCCAGCGGTGTGCTATCGAGTTGCGCCAAGCCCAGATGGAACAACGACCGCGCAGCTTCCAGCCACTCCATCTCGGCCATTTGCAGTGGCAGTTGATGACCCTTGTATTCACGGGCCAGGCGGTCGAAGGCGGTGGCCAGTTCGGCGACAGGCATCACACCGGCCATGGCGGCACTGCCTTTGAGCGTGTGCAAGGCACGCTGCAAGTCATCACTGACCGGCGTGTCGTGGCCGCCGGCGCTTTGCAGATAAACCTCAAGGCTGGCCAGATGGCCCTGCGCCTCGGTACGAAAAATGCCCAGCAACTGCGGATCGAGGCCATCGACACCGGCAGCCGCCGGGGCATCGTTTTCGGCCAGGCTGTGCAGGTGCCCGGCCAATTGCTCGATTTCAGTCAGTTGCGGCAACTGGCCGGCGGCAAAGTCGGCCAGCAAGTCAGGCAGGTGAACGAACACCTGCTGCAGCGCTACAACCCCTTCCGGGGTGAGCACGCTGCGGCCCTCGAGCACCCGGTTCAGCAGGTGTTCGGCGCCCCAGGCCAGTTCAGCCACCGCCTCGGCATGCACCATGCGGCCACTGCCTTTGAGTGTATGCAGCGCGCGACGCACTTCGCCCAGCGCCTCGCGCTGCTGGTTGTCGACACGCCAGCGTAGCCAGTGGCGCTCGATTTCCGGCAGCAGCTCGCCCGCTTCATCAAGGAACACCTCGCGAAGCTCGTCATCGATGCCGTCGCCACTGCCGTCCAGGTCTGCGCTGGCCCCAACTACCGCGCACTGCACACCCAGCGCCGCCAAGCTGGCCCGCGCCATCTCGATAAAGGGTTGGCCATCGGCCAGCGGGTCGGCCGCCCGCCATTGCAGGTAGCATTCGGCAGCGCTCAGCGCCTCAGCCAAGTGCGTCAGCTCATCAACCGGCGGCTCTTCCTCCAGGTGCTGCAACCAACGCTGCACATAGCTTGCGCAGCCGACAAACAGCTCGGCCACGGCGGGCAGCATCAACATGGCCAGTGCCCCGCGGATCTGCTGCAACAGCCCCGGCAAGGGTTGCAGGCGTTGCCGGGGCCAGTCGGACTCCAGGTAATCGCCGATCAGATCCTTGGCCTGCTGCAACACGTTCAGCGCTTCATGCAGCACCAGCTGGCGTATCTCCGCCAGGTCCGAGCCTGGCAGGCTGCCTTGGCCGCTTTCCTCCAAAGGGCCGACCATGCCGTTCAGGGAGGCCTCCACGTACAGCAGGGCCCCCGCCACGTCCATCAACACCGCGTCGTCCACCGCCCGCTCGCCCTGAGCCAATGCCTGCAACGCCAACACCTGGTCGATGATCACCCGCCGCGGTTGCTGAAAGCCCAGTACCGCCAGGGTATCAGCCACGTGGCGCAACGGTGCCAGCAGCGCATCGAGCTGCTCGCTGTGCTGACGGTCGCCGCGGCCGTACTGGTCCAGGCGCTCCTTGATGCGCATCAAGTCGTCGCACAGTGCAGTCACCACCGAACGCAGCGCATCGCGCCCTGACCCGGCCTGCAGCTGGTCACGCCAGTTGCCCAGCGACAGGTCGAGGTTGGCAAGGTCATCGTCACCCGCAAAGCGTTGGGCGGCACCGGTCATCAGGCTGGCCTGGGCCAGCGGTTCCTCCCCACGGCAGGCACGCAGCTGGTTGAGCAACGGCAGCATGACCAGTGGCAGGTCGTGGCGGGCACCGCGCAACCGCTCCAGGTACGAGGGCAACTGCTCCAGGCCGCGGAACAATGCGCCCAGGCAATCACCCCGGGGGCTGACCTGGCCGTCGGCCAATGCCTTGGCGAACAGCTCCAGCTCCTCGGCCAGGCGCGTGGCGCCGCGCAGTTCGAGCATGCGCAGGCAGCCGTGCACCTGGTGCAGGTTATCGACCACAAAAGCCATCATCGACAGGTCACCCGTCTCGCCGGCAAAGCGCTCCAGCGCCTGCCGTGCCTGGCCCAGGCAATCGAGGATGGCGGCCTTGGTCCAGGCCAGCGCCACTGTTTCGTGACGCTCGGGGCTTACTGCAGAAGCCATGGTCACTATTCCTTAACGCGGCTCGGTCGGTGGTGGCAGGGTGAAACCGGACACCGAACGGCGCATCTCGCTGGCCATGCGGGCCAAGTGGCGGATGCTGTCGGCGGTGGCACCGGAGCCGGCAGAGGTTTGCGCGGTAATCTGCTGGATCACCGCCATGGTGTGGGAGATCTGCCCGGCCGACGAGGTCTGCAACTGGGCAGCGTCGGAGATGCTGTGGATAAGGTCGGCGAGGTTCTGCGATACCCCTTCGATCTCAGCCAGCGCCACCCCGGCATCCTGGGCCAGGCGTGCACCACGCACCACTTCGGCGGTGGTCTGCTCCATGGAGATCACCGCTTCGTTGGTATCGGCCTGGATGGTACGCACCAGCGCCTCGATCTGGCGGGTGGCAGACGATGAGCGCTCAGCCAGGCGCTGCACCTCGTCGGCAACCACGGCAAATCCGCGGCCGGCCTCACCGGCCAGCGAGGCCTGGATAGCGGCGTTCAGGGCAAGAATGTTGGTCTGGTCGGCAATGTCGTCGATCAGGCTGACGATGTCGCCGATTTCCTGGGAGGACTCGCCCAGACGCTTGATCCGCTTGGCGGTGTCCTGGATCTGCTCGCGAATGTTGTCCATGCCGTTGATGGTGTTGTGCACCACCTCGTTGCCCTTGTTGGCGATAGCCACCGAACGCTCGGCCACCTTGGCCGATTCGTAAGCATGCGCCGAAACCCGATCGATCGACTCGACCATGTCGCCCACCGCCTCGGACGCCTCGCTGATCTGTGCAGCCTGGTGCTCGGAGGCCTTGGCCAGCTGCCGCGCAGTGTTCTGCGTGTCCTGCACGGCGGCAGCGACCTGCATTGCACTGTGGTTGATGGTGGCGACCAGGTCGCGCAACTGGTCCACGGAATAGTTGATCGAGTCGGCAATGGCGCCGGTAAAATCTTCAGTCACCGATACGGTCACCGTCAGGTCGCCATCTGCCAGCTCTTCGATTTCGTCGAGCAGGCGCATGATGGCCTGCTGGTTGCGTTCGTTCTTTTCTGCGGTCTCGCGCAGTTGGCGGTTGGTGGTGCGCACCATGACCAGGCCGATGAGGATGATCGAGGCCAGCGCCAGCAGCCCCAGGGCATAGCCGCCAACGGTGTCGAGGGTGCGCCCGCCAGCCAGGTTCTCGAAACCGTTCGCCAGGTGCGACGCTTCGTCGAGCAGGGTTTGCGAAAGGCTGAAGATGTTGCCCGCAGCCTCCCGCACACGGAACAGTTCGGGCGAGGTTTCGAGGATTTCATCCACCGAACCGGCAACGAACTGGAACAACTCGGCGATTTCGGCCAGCCGCGCACGCGCGTCGGCGTCCTCGACGCGGGTTATCTGGATTGTCGCATTGCCATTGAGCATGCCCTCCAGCACCTGGCCAAAGCGCCCGGCGTCACGGCCGAAGGCATCGGCCGCCTGGGCGGCGCTGTCGTCACCGGCCAGCACGGTGTTGACCGAGCCAAGGATACGTTCGGCCAGCAACAGCTGGCGCTGGGCCACCGCAACCTGATTGGCCGGGGCACCGCTCTGCAGCAGTATCTCGACCACTTTTTCGTATTCCACCTGCAACTGCGGCACGGTCTCGGCCAGGGTCGCTGCCACCTGGTGCAGCGACAGCACGGTCTGCTCGCTGGCCAGGATGATGTCGGTGTTCTTGCGCAGGTTTTCCCAGTCGCGGCGTACCGATTCCATCTCGTCACGCACCGAAGGTGGCGCAGGCGGCAGGCCAGTGGACTTGTCACCCTGGCGCAGGTAGCCCCAGCGTCGTTCGAAATCATTGCGTGCATCCGACAGCAGCTTGAAAGCCAGGGCCTTGCCGGTGGCCGCCTCGGTGGCGTTCTTGGCGATACGCTGCGACAGCACGCGCAGCTCGCCGGCATGGCCGATGTACTGCTTGTCGTAGTTGGATTGGGTATTCAGGTAAGCAAAGTTGGCGAACAGCAAGATGATCGAAAGGATCAGGATCAGGAACAGCACGGTGATCTGCGCGATGCTGCGGGTACGTGGGCTCACGGTGGTGGCAGTGACGGGGGTGGCAGGCTTGTTCACGTTCGCAGGTCCTATAACGCCACATCGAGAAAGCCTGGCGCCTGGGCCAAGGCAAAGGGGCTGAAGATCGCCCAGTTACGTTCACGCGGAAAATACCCCTGCACAAAGCGCGCAGCGGCAAGGATCAGAGGCTGCGGCGGCGACAGCTGCAGGCTGTCGAGGGCAAAGTGCTGAAGGCCCAGCACCTCGTCGACCAGCAAGCCGACGAACAGGTCGTCGTGATCCAGCACCAGCACTCGCCGCTGCTTGCCCGGTGCCGCGTGGCCCAGGCCGAAGAAGCAGCTCAGGTCCATCACCGGCAACAGCCGGCCACGCAGGTTGGCCACCCCGCACACCCACGGCTGCACGCCGGGGACGCGGCTACTGCGCGGTTCGCGCAGCACCTCGGCCACTTCGCCCATGGGCGCGACGAACCACTGCCCGGCAATGCGAAAGCCAATGCCGCTCCACTGCTGCACGCGGTTGTCCTGCGGCGGCTGGTCGGCGACCAGCAGGCGGCAGCGCCGGTCGATGTCCAGCAATAACTCAAAGGCGGTCAGCGACGCGCCTTGCGGGCGGGTGGTCAAGCCCCCAGCACTTCTTTGAGCTTGGCGATCAGCGCCTCCTCTTCCACCGGTTTGGTCAGGAAGTCACGGGCACCCTGGCGCGTGGCCCAGATACGGTCGGTTTCCTGGTCCTTGGTGGTTACCACGATCACTGGAATAGCGCTGGTGTCCGGGTCCTTGCTGAGCTGGCGGGTGGCCTGGAAGCCGTTCATGCCAGGCATGACAATGTCCATCAGCACCGCGTCGGGCTTGTCCTGCCGGGCCAGGGCCACGCCGTCGGCACCGTTGCTGGCCTTGAGCACCTGGTAGCCGTGCTTTTCCAGCCATTCGGTCAATCTGTACATCTCTGTCGGCGAGTCGTCGACAATCAGAACTCGGGCCATGCTGTTTCCCCATCAGGAAAGTAGGACCGCGCCATGGCGGGGCTCGGTCAGGGTGCGTGTTGTTGAGGTGTGGCGAACCCGGGCACATGGGCGCGGATCGCATCGAGCAGTTCTTCCTTGCTGAACGGTTTGGTCAGGAACTGATCGGAACCGACCACCCGGCCGCGGGCCTTGTCGAACAGCCCATCGCGGGACGACAGTAGGATAACCGGGGTGTCCTTGAAGGCACTGTTGTGCTTGATTACCGCGCAGGTCTGGTAGCCATCTAGGCGTGGCATCAGCACATCGACAAAAATGATGCTGGGCTGATGGTCGACGATCTTGGCCAGGGCATCGAAGCCATCGCTGGCGGTGATTACCTCGCAGCCCGCTTCACCGAGCAACATCTGCGCGGTGCGGCGGATCGTGCGGGAATCGTCGATCACCATCACCTTCAGGGGTTGTTCCATAGACGCCTACCAATAGGATTGAAGCCGCAAGTTGCAAGCGGCAAGCGGCAAGAAAGCAGCTCGGCGCATGGATGCTCTTTTCTTGAGGCTTGTAGCTCAAGGCTTGCAGCTGCATTTTTAGCACACTCCGGGTGGCCATTCCATCTGCCGCGCCCCTTGACCGGCGGCGCTCCCGGCGCCACCCTGAGCCACTTTTCTTTCGATCCACCGCGGCCACCTGCCGCCAAGAGGACCCCCCATGAGCGTTCGCCTCGGCATTGTAATGGACCCCATCGCGTCCATCTCCTACAAGAAGGACAGCTCGCTGGCCATGCTGCTGGCCGCCCAGGCACGCGGCTGGAGCTTGTTCTACATGGAACAGCAAGACCTGTACCAGGGCGAAGGCAAGGCCCGCGCCCGCATGCGCCCGCTGACGGTGTTTGCCGACCCTGCACGCTGGTTCGAACTGGGCGAGGAGCAGGACAGCCCGCTGGCCGAGCTGGACGTGATCCTGATGCGCAAGGACCCGCCCTTCGACATGGAGTTCGTCTATAGCACTTACCTGCTGGAACAAGCCGAGAACGACGGCGTACTGGTGGTAAACCGCCCGCAAAGCCTGCGCGACTGCAACGAGAAGATGTTCGCCACGCTGTTCCCGCAATGCACCACCCCGACCCTGGTCAGCCGCCGCCCGGACATCCTTCGCGAATTCACCGCCAAGCATGCCGACGTGATCCTCAAGCCACTGGATGGCATGGGTGGTACGTCGATCTTCCGTCACCGGGCGGGCGACCCCAACCTGTCGGTGATCCTGGAAACCCTGACCGCACTGGGCACCCAGCAGATCATGGCCCAAGCCTACCTGCCGGCAATCAAGGACGGCGACAAGCGCATCCTGATGATCGATGGCGAGCCAGTGGACTATTGCCTGGCACGCATTCCGGCCAGCGGCGAAACCCGTGGCAACCTGGCCGCGGGCGGGCGTGGCGAAGCCCGCCCACTGACCGAGCGCGACCGCTGGATCGCCGCCCAGGTCGGCCCGACGCTGCGCGAGAAGGGCCTGCTGTTCGTTGGCCTGGACGTGATCGGCGACTACCTCACCGAAATCAACGTCACCAGCCCCACCTGTATCCGCGAGATCGATGCCGCCTACAACACCGATATCGGTGGCAAGCTGATGGATGCCATTGATCGCAAGCTCAAAGCACGCTGACAGCCAACGCGAAGTAAAGCCGTAGAGTGGGGTATGATGCCGGTCCTATTCGACTGAGCTGCTGCCCCGCCCTGCGGTTGCTGGATACCTGATGACGCTGCCCGCTGACGTCCCTGCCGACCTGCTGCCTCCCCGTGTTCGCCCTGCGGACCGGCTTGGCTTCACCCTGTTCCTGGCTGCGCTGGTGCACCTGGCGCTGATCCTTGGCGTCGGCTTCACCGTGGTCAAGCCTGCCGAGATCCGCCACACCATGGACATCACCCTGGCCACCTTCAAGAGCGAGAAACCGCCCGAGAAGGCTGACTTCCAGGCCCAGGACAACCAGCAAGGCAGCGGCACCCTGGACAAGAAAGCGGTGCCCAAGACCACCGAGCTGGCGCCGTTCCAGGACAGCAAGATCAACAAAATCACCCCACCGCCTGCGGCCAGGCCCGAGGTGGTACCCCCCCCTACCCCGAAAAAGTCGGCGGTGGTGACTACTGCGCCCAAGCCGCACAAGGTCGAACCCAAACCCAAGGAAAGCAAAGCACAGCCCAAGCCAGCCACACCGACGCCGGACTTCGACAGCTCGCAGTTGTCCAGCCAGATCGCCAGCCTGGAAGCGGAGCTGTCCAACGAACAGCAGATGTACGCCAAGCGCCCGCGCATCCATCGCCTGAACGCCGCGTCGACCATGCGCGACAAGGGCGCCTGGTACAAGGAAGAGTGGCGCAAGAAGGTCGAGCGCGTGGGTAACCTGAACTACCCCGATGAAGCACGCCGACAGCAGATCTACGGCAATTTGCGCATGATGGTGTCGATCAACCGCGATGGCTCGCTGTACGAGGTGCTGGTGCTGGAATCGTCCGGGCAGCCCGTGCTGGATCAGGCGGCGCAGCGCATCGTGCGGCTGGCCGCGCCTTTTGCACCGTTTACCGGTGATCTGGCCGAGTTCGACCGGCTGGAGATCATCCGCACCTGGCGCTTTGCCCGTGGGGACCGTTTGTCCAGTAATTGAGTTCAGCCTTGGTGTAGGGCTTTCGGTGCGTGCTAGCGCGGATATCGAGCGCCGCGCGGGCGGCGCTCGATCTCAAAAGCGCCAAAAACCTCAAGCCAAGCGCCAACCTGACGACACAAATCCGCACCTTGTCAGTCTCGCCACCTGGCGCCACACTATCCCCCATGAAAACCCTCGCACCCAGCTACCTCAAGCACCAGTTCCTGATCGCCATGCCGCACATGGCCGATCCGAACTTCGCCCAGACCCTCACGTATATCGTCGAGCACAATGAGCATGGCGCCATGGGCCTGGTGGTCAACCGACCACAGGAACTGAGCCTGGCCGACATCCTCGAGCAGCTGCGCCCGGACGAAACGCCGCCGGCCAGCACCTTGCAGGTGCCGATCTACCAGGGTGGCCCGGTACAAACCGACCGCGGCTTCGTGCTGCACAGCAGCGAGTGCAGTTTCCAGGCCAGCGTTGCGCTGGAAGGGCTGTCGCTGACCACGTCACAGGACATATTGCTGGCTATCGCCGCCGGTGTGGGGCCGAAACAGAGCCTGATCACCTTGGGCTATGCCGGTTGGGAAGCGGGCCAACTGGAAGCGGAACTGGCCGACAACGCCTGGCTGAACTGCCCGTTCGACCCGGAAATCGTCTTCGGCATGGCCAGCGACCTGCGCCTTGAGGCTGCGGCCGCCAGCCTGGGGATCAACCTGCACCTGCTGACCAGCCAGGCGGGCCACGCCTGATGGCTGAACTACGCCTGCTGCTGGGCTTCGACTATGGCAGCAAACAGATCGGCGTGGCCGTCGGCCAGGTGATTACCGGCCAGGCCCGCGAACTGTGCACCCTGAAGGCGCAGAACGGCGTACCGGACTGGGCCCAGGTGGAAAAGCTGATTGCCGAATGGAAGCCAGATGCCATTGTCGTCGGCCTGCCGCTGAACATGGACGGTACGCCCAGCGAGATGAGCGCCCGCGCCGAAAAGTTCGCCCGCCGCCTGAACGGCCGCTTCAACCTGCCCGTGCACACGCACGACGAGCGCCTGACCACCTTCGAGGCCAAAGGCGAGCGCATGGCCCGTGGCGGCCAGCGTGGCAGCTACCGCGACAATCCGGTCGATGCCATTGCCGCTGCCTTGCTGCTGCAAGGCTGGCTGGAGGCCAATACCTGATCATCTTTGCCGCCGGGTCCACCCGGCGCACCCTTCCAAGGAGCCCGCAATGAGCCTACCCAATCCCGCCGAGCTGATCCGGCAGATGGCTGTCGACCTTCGTGCCCACCTGGCGCGCCGGGCAATCACCGAGCCCCGTTACATCGGTATCCGCACCGGCGGCGTCTGGGTTGCCCAGGCCCTGCAGGATGCCATGGGCGACACCAGCCCAATGGGCACCCTGGACGTGTCGTTCTACCGCGACGACTTCAGCCAGAACGGCCTGCACCCACAAGTGCGCCCGTCCGAGTTGCCGTTCGAAGTCGAAGGCCAGCACCTGGTGCTGGTGGATGACGTGCTGATGAGCGGTCGTACCATCCGCGCGGCGCTCAACGAACTGTTCGATTACGGCCGCCCGGCCAGCGTCACCCTGGTCTGCCTGCTGGACCTGGATGCCGGCGAACTGCCGATTCGCCCGAACGTGCTCGGCGCCACCCTGTCGCTGGGCGCCCATGAACGGGTAAAATTGACCGGACCCGCACCGCTCGCCCTCGAGCGCCAGGACCTCGCCTCCGCTTCCGCCCTTTAAGAGTCCCCCGCGATGACGCCAATCGACGCCAAGCGCCCGCTGCAGCTCAATGATCAGGGCCAGCTGCGCCACTTCCTCTCGCTTGACGGTTTGCCTCGCGAACTGCTCACCGAGATCCTCGACACCGCCGACTCCTTCCTGGAAGTCGGTGCCCGGGCTGTGAAAAAAGTCCCGTTGCTGCGCGGCAAGACTGTGTGCAACGTGTTCTTCGAGAACTCGACCCGTACCCGTACCACCTTCGAACTGGCAGCCCAGCGCCTGTCGGCCGACGTGATCAGCCTGAACGTGTCGACCTCCTCGACCAGCAAGGGCGAAACCCTGTTCGACACCCTGCGCAACCTCGAAGCCATGGCCGCCGACATGTTCGTCGTACGCCACTCCGACTCCGGCGCCGCGCACTTCATCGCCGAGCACGTGTGCCCGGAAGTGGCCGTGATCAACGGCGGTGACGGCCGCCACGCGCACCCGACCCAGGGCATGCTCGACATGCTCACCATCCGCCGTCACAAAGGCAGCTTCGAAAACCTGTCCGTGGCGATCGTCGGCGACATCCTGCACTCGCGTGTGGCCCGTTCCGACATGCTCGCGCTCAAAGCGCTGGGTTGCCCGGACATCCGCGTGATCGGGCCGAAAACCCTGATCCCGATCGGTATCGAGCAGTACGGCGTAAAGGTCTACACCGACCTCGCCGAAGGCCTGAAAGACGTCGACGTGGTGATCATGCTGCGCCTGCAGCGTGAGCGCATGGCCGGTGGCCTGCTGCCCAGTGAAGGCGAGTTCTACCGCCTGTTCGGCCTGACGACCGCGCGCCTGGCCGGGGCCAAGCCTGACGCCATCGTCATGCACCCGGGCCCGATCAACCGTGGCGTAGAAATCGAGTCGGCGGTTGCCGATGGCAAGCACTCGGTGATCCTCAACCAGGTCACCTACGGTATCGCCGTGCGCATGGCCGTGCTGTCCATGGCCATGAGCGGGCAGAACGCGCAACGTCAATTGGACCAGGAGAACGCCCAGTGACCATCAGTATTCTTGGCGCCCGGGTGATCGACCCCAACAGCGGCCTGGACCAGGTCACCGACCTGCACCTGGACGGCGGCCGCATTGTCGCCATCGGCGCCGCACCGGCCGGCTTCAACGCCAGCCGCACGATCCAGGCTGATGGCCTGGTCGCTGCGCCCGGCCTGGTCGACCTGGGCGTGTCCCTGCGCGAGCCGGGTTACAGCCGCAAAGGCAACATCGCCAGTGAAACCCGCGCTGCCGTTGCCGGCGGTGTCACCAGCCTGTGCTGCCCGCCACAGACCAAGCCGGTGCTGGACACCTCGGCGGTAGCCGAACTTATTCTTGACCGCGCCCGTGAAGCCGCCAACAGCAAGGTCTACCCGGTCGGCGCCCTGACCAAGGGCCTGGAGGGCGAGCAACTGGCCGAACTGGTGGCCCTGCGTGACACCGGTTGCGTAGCGTTTGGCAACGGCCTGAAGGAAATCCCCAACAACCGTACCCTGGCCCGTGCCCTGGAGTATGCCGCCACCTTCGACCTGACGGTGGTGTTCCACTCCCAGGACCGCGACCTGGCCCAGGGCGGCCTGGCCCACGAAGGTGCCATGGCCAGCTTCCTCGGCCTGCCGGGCATCCCGGAGAGCGCCGAAACCGTGGCCCTGGCGCGCAACCTGCTGCTGGTGGAACAGAGCGGCGTGCGTGCGCACTTCAGCCAGATCACCAGCGCCCGTGGCGCGCGGCTGATCGCCCAGGCCCAGGCCTTGGGCCTACCTGTGACCGCCGATGTAGCGCTGTACCAGCTGATCCTCACGGACGAGTCGCTGCGCGAGTTCTCCAGCCTGTACCACGTGCAGCCGCCGCTGCGCACCGCTGCCGACCGTGACGGATTGCGCGAGGCGGTGAAGTCGGGGGTGATCCAGGCCATCTCCAGCCACCACCAGCCGCACGAGCGCGACGCCAAGCTGGCCCCGTTCGGCGCCACCGAGCCGGGTATCAGCAGCGTCGAGTTGCTGCTGCCACTGGCCATGACCCTGGTGCAAGACGGCCTGCTCGACCTGCCGACCTTGCTGGCCCGCCTGAGCAGCGGCCCGGCTGCCGCCCTGCGCCTGCCGGCTGGGGAGCTGAAAGTGGGTGGCGCGGCCGACCTGGTGCTGTTCGACCCGCAAGCGTCCACCGTTGCTGGCGAACAATGGTTCTCCCGTGGCGAGAACTGCCCGTTCATCGGCCACTGCCTGCCAGGTGCGGTGCGTTATACCTTGGTCGATGGGCACATCTGCCACGAGGCCTGAGTAACGCCTGTGGGAGCGGCCTTGTGTCGCGATAGGGCCGCAAAGCGGCCCCAGCAATCTATGCATGATGCCGAGATCCTGGGGCCGCTGCGCGGCCCTTTCGCGACACAAGGCCGCTCCCACATTGACCGCGTACAACCTTGAGCCTGCACCTACCATTCATCCCCCCCGGTTGAAATCCTTCCCCCCACCCCCATATGAGTCTGCATCAGGCACTTTCGCCCCGCTGCGTGGAGACTCTCCCCTTGACCACAATCGTTTCTGTCCGCCGTAACGGCAAAGTCGTCATGGGCGGCGACGGCCAGGTATCCCTTGGCAACACCGTGATGAAAGGCAACGCCAAGAAGGTGCGCCGCCTGTACCACGGCCAGGTCATCGCGGGCTTCGCCGGCGCCACTGCCGACGCCTTCACCCTGTTCGAGCGCTTTGAAGGTCAGCTGGAAAAACACCAGGGTCACCTGGTACGCGCCGCCGTCGAGCTGGCCAAGGAATGGCGTACCGACCGCTCCCTGAGCCGCTTGGAAGCCATGCTGGCCGTGGCCAACAAGGATGCATCCCTGATCATCACCGGCAACGGTGACGTGGTCGAACCCGAAGATGGCCTGATCGCCATGGGTTCCGGCGGCGCCTATGCCCAGGCCGCAGCCCGTGCCCTGCTGAACAAGACCGACCTCTCGGCCCGCGAAATCGCCGAGACCGCCCTGAACATCGCCGGCGACATCTGCGTGTTCACCAACCACAACCTGACCATCGAGGAGCAGGACCTGGCCGACTGATTCAGCTGTTCTGGCGCCCCTTCCCGGTGAAGGGGCTTTTCCACGCTGACTCACCTGCCCAAGGACCGTATTGATCATGTCCATGACCCCCCGCGAGATCGTCCACGAACTCAACCGCCACATCATCGGCCAGGACGACGCCAAGCGCGCCGTGGCCATTGCCCTGCGCAACCGCTGGCGGCGCATGCAGCTCCCAGCCGAGCTGCGTGCCGAAGTCACCCCCAAGAACATCCTGATGATCGGCCCTACCGGAGTCGGCAAGACCGAAATCGCCCGCCGGCTGGCCAAACTGGCCAACGCGCCGTTCCTCAAGGTCGAAGCCACCAAGTTCACCGAAGTGGGCTACGTGGGCCGCGACGTCGAGTCGATCATCCGTGACCTGGCCGATGCCGCGTTGAAGATGCTGCGCGAGCAGGAAATCATCCGCGTGCGCCACCGCGCTGAAGACGCCGCCGAAGACCGCATCCTCGACGCCCTGCTGCCCCAGGCACGCGTCACCAGCTTCAGCGAAGAAGCCGCGCAGACCAGCAGCGACTCCAACACCCGCCAGCTGTTCCGCAAGCGCCTGCGCGAAGGCCAGCTGGACGACAAGGAAATCGAGATTGAAGTGGCCGATGCCGTCGGTGTCGAAATTGCTGCGCCGCCCGGCATGGAAGAAATGACCAACCAGCTGCAGAGCCTGTTTGCCAACATGGGCAAGGGCAAGCGCAAAGCGCGCAAGCTGAAGGTGAAAGAAGCGCTGAAGATGGTTCGCGATGAAGAAGCGAGCCGCCTGGTCAACGAGGAAGAACTCAAGGCCAAGGCCCTGGAAGCGGTCGAACAGCACGGCATCGTGTTCATCGACGAAATCGACAAGGTTGCCAAGCGCGGCAACGTTGGCGGCGCCGATGTGTCCCGTGAAGGCGTGCAGCGCGACCTGCTGCCGCTGATCGAAGGCTGCACCGTCAACACCAAGCTGGGCATGGTCAAGACCGATCACATTCTGTTCATTGCCTCGGGTGCATTCCACCTGAGCAAGCCGAGCGACCTGGTGCCCGAGCTGCAAGGCCGCCTGCCGATTCGTGTCGAGCTGAAGGCGCTGACCCCGGAAGACTTCGAGCGTATCCTGCAGGAGCCGCACGCGTCGCTGACCGAGCAGTACCAGGCATTGCTGAAGACCGAAGGCCTGAACATCGAGTTCCTCGCCGACGGCATCAAGCGCCTGGCCGAGATTGCCTACCAGGTCAACGAGAAGACCGAAAACATCGGTGCCCGCCGCCTGCACACCCTGCTCGAGCGTTTGCTCGAAGAAGTGTCGTTCAGTGCGGGCGACCTGGCCAGCACCCATGACGAAGCGCCGATCCAGATCGACGCGGCGTATGTGAACAGCCACCTGGGTGAGCTGGCACAGAACGAAGACCTGTCGCGTTACATCCTGTAAGACCGGTTTCGACAGTTTCGCGGGCAAGCCCGCTCCTGCACATGTCACCCCATCCCTTGGGCCTGTGGTGATCCGTGCAGGGGCGGGCTTGCCCGCGAAGAGGCCCTTGAATCCCTCCCCCATAAGCTGGAAGCTGTGCTTCATCAGCTCCCGAGAGATTCTGCCCATGGCCCGCCTGCCTACCGCCATCAACCTGCACAAAGCCTCCAAAACCCTCAGCCTCACCTACGCGCCCGGCGAGGTCTACCACCTGCCCGCCGAGTTCCTGCGCGTGCACTCTCCCTCCGCCGAGGTCCAGGGCCACGGCAACCCCATCCTGCAGTTCGGCAAGATCAACGTCGGCCTCAGTGGCCTGGAACCTGCCGGCCAATATGCACTGAAACTGACCTTCGACGACGGCCATGACAGCGGCTTGTTCACCTGGGAATACCTTGAGCAACTGTGCCTGCGCCAGGAACAACTGTGGGCGGAATACCTCGACGAGTTGCACAAGGCCGGCAAATCTCGCGACCCAGCCGAATCTGTGGTCAAGCTCATGCTCTAGCGCAAGGCCTGAGGGGTTTAGAGCGCATTTTCTAAATTCATCTGTTTGAATGACTTGCAGACAGCCCAGTGAAGGGCTGTCTTGCGCATTACACGAAAGTCGGGTAACCAATGGGTGTGGCAAGTTCCCTGCATCACTTTGCAGGTCGTCAGCACCCACGCAGCACCGCTGTTCCTTATCACTGGTCACCCGAGTAGCAGTACCGGGCTCAGGGCTGTGCACCCACCACAGCAACCGGTACTCGTCTCAGGACAACGGAGCGTCGTAGATGAGTAACAAGAACAACGATGAGCTGCAGCGGCAGGCCTCGGAAAACACCCTGGGGCTGAACCCGGTCATCGGCATCCGCCGCAAGGACCTGTTGAGCTCGGCACGTACCGTGCTGCGCCAGGCCGTGCGCCAACCGCTGCACAGCGCCAAGCATGTGGCTCACTTTGGCCTGGAGCTGAAGAACGTGTTGCTGGGCAAATCCAGCCTGGCCCCGGACAGCGACGACCGTCGCTTCAATGACCCGGCCTGGAGCAACAACCCGCTGTACCGCCGCTACCTGCAAACCTACCTGGCCTGGCGCAAGGAGCTGCAGGACTGGGTGAGCAGCAGCGACCTGTCCCCCCAGGACATCAGCCGCGGCCAGTTCGTCATCAACCTGATGACCGAGGCCATGGCGCCGACCAATACCCTGTCCAACCCGGCTGCGGTCAAACGCTTCTTCGAAACCGGCGGCAAGAGCCTGCTCGATGGCCTGTCCAACCTGGCCAAGGACATGGTCAATAACGGCGGCATGCCCAGCCAGGTGAACATGGATGCCTTCGAAGTGGGCAAGAACCTGGGCACCAGCGAAGGCGCGGTGGTGTACCGCAACGATGTGCTGGAACTGATCCAGTACAGCCCCATCACCGAACAGGTGCATGCCCGCCCGCTGCTGGTGGTGCCGCCGCAGATCAACAAGTTCTACGTGTTCGACCTCAGCCCGGAAAAGAGCCTGGCGCGCTTCTGCCTGCGCTCGCAGCAGCAGACCTTCATCATCAGCTGGCGCAACCCGACCAAGGCCCAGCGCGAGTGGGGCCTGTCCACCTACATCGATGCGCTGAAAGAAGCCGTCGACGCGGTGCTGGCGATTACCGGCAGCAAGGACTTGAACATGCTCGGCGCCTGCTCCGGCGGCATCACCTGTACCGCTCTGGTCGGCCACTATGCCGCCATTGGCGAGAACAAGGTCAACGCCCTGACCCTGCTGGTCAGCGTGCTGGACACCACCATGGACAACCAGGTTGCATTGTTTGTCGACGAGCAGACCTTGGAGGCCGCCAAGCGCCACTCTTATCAGGCGGGCGTGCTGGAAGGCAGCGAAATGGCCAAGGTGTTCGCCTGGATGCGCCCCAACGACCTGATCTGGAATTACTGGGTCAACAACTACCTGCTGGGCAATGAGCCCCCCGTGTTCGACATCCTGTTCTGGAACAACGACACCACGCGCCTGCCGGCCGCCTTCCACGGCGACCTGATCGAAATGTTCAAGAGCAACCCGCTGACCCGCCCCGATGCCCTGGAAGTGTGCGGCACCGCGATCGACCTGAAACAGGTCAAATGCGACATCTACAGCCTCGCCGGCACCAACGACCACATCACCCCATGGCCGTCATGCTACCGCTCGGCACATCTGTTCGGTGGCAAGATCGAATTCGTACTGTCCAACAGCGGGCATATCCAGAGCATCCTCAACCCGCCGGGCAACCCGAAGGCACGTTTCATGACCGGTGCCGACCGCCCGGGGGACCCGGTGGCCTGGCAGGAAAACGCCACCAAGCATGCAGACTCCTGGTGGTTGCACTGGCAAAGTTGGCTGGGCGAGCGTGCCGGCGCGCTGAAAAAGGCACCGACCCGCCTGGGCAACCGTGCCTACGCGGCCGGCGAAGCCTCCCCAGGCACCTACGTTCACGAGCGTTGAGTTACAGCGCCGTGGCGGCCTGCGGGGCGCCACGGTGTTTACTTCACCCAAGAGTCACGTGCATGCCGCAACCCTATATTTTCAGGACCGTCGAGCTGGACCACCAGTCCATCCGCACCGCTGTTCGCCCTGGCAAACCGCACCTGACGCCGTTGCTGATCTTCAACGGCATCGGCGCCAACCTCGAGCTGGTGTTCCCGTTCATCGATGCACTTGACCCGGACCTGGAAGTCATCGCCTTCGATGTGCCTGGAGTCGGCGGCTCGTCCACACCACGCCACCCGTATCGCTTCCCTGGGCTGGCCAAGCTGACCGCACGCATGCTCGACTACCTCGACTACGGCCAGGTCAACGTCATCGGCGTGTCCTGGGGCGGCGCCCTGGCCCAGCAGTTTGCTCACGATTACCCCGAGCGCTGCAAGAAACTGGTGCTGGCCGCCACCGCTGCCGGTGCGGTAATGGTGCCAGGCAAGCCCAAGGTGCTGTGGATGATGGCCAGCCCCCGGCGTTACGTGCAGCCGTCGCATGTCATCCGCATTGCACCGATGATCTATGGCGGCGGCTTCCGACGTGACCCCGACCTGGCCATGCACCATGCTGCCAAAGTGCGCTCCGGCGGCAAGCTGGGCTACTACTGGCAGCTGTTCGCCGGGCTGGGCTGGACCAGCATCCACTGGCTGCACAAGATCCAGCAGCCCACCCTGGTACTGGCCGGTGACGACGACCCGCTGATCCCGCTGATCAACATGCGCCTGCTGGCCTGGCGGATTCCCAATGCCCAGCTACACATTATCGACGACGGCCATCTGTTCCTGATCACCCGTGCCGAAGCCGTCGCCCCGATCATCATGAAGTTCCTGCAGGAAGAACGTCAGCGTGCGGTCATGCATCCCCGTCCGGCCTCGGGGGGGTGAAACAGCTGCGGCCTGACAGGGGAAATGGATCAGACGAGGGAGTGTTGCCATGAAAGACAAACCGGCCAAAGGATCGACAACGCTCCCCGCCACCCGCATGAACGTGCAGAACGCCATCCTCGGCCTGCGCGGCCGCGACCTGCTTTCCACGCTGCGCAACGTCGGCCGCCACGGTCTGCGCCACCCGCTGCATACCGCGCATCATCTGCTGGCGCTTGGCGGGCAGTTGGGGCGGGTGATGCTGGGGGACACGCCCTACCAGCCGAACCCGCGTGACGCACGCTTCAGTGACCCGACCTGGAGCCAGAACCCGTTCTACCGCCGCGGCCTGCAGGCCTACCTGGCCTGGCAGAAGCAGACACGCCAGTGGATCGATGAAAGCCACTTGAACGACGATGATCGAGCCCGCGCCCACTTCCTGTTCAACCTGATCAACGATGCGCTGGCACCCAGCAACTCGCTGCTCAATCCGCTGGCGGTCAAGGAGCTGTTCAACACCGGCGGCCAGAGCCTGGTGCGCGGCGTGGCCCACCTGCTCGACGACCTGCGTCACAACGATGGGCTGCCGCGTCAGGTGGACGAGCGCGCCTTCGAAGTAGGCGCCAACCTGGCTGCGACCCCTGGCGCAGTGGTATTTCGCAACGAGCTGCTGGAGCTGATCCAGTACTCGCCGATGAGCGAAAAGCAGCACGCACGCCCACTGCTGGTCGTGCCGCCTCAGATCAACAAGTTCTACATCTTCGACCTCAGCGCTACCAACAGCTTTGTCCAGTACATGCTCAAAAGCGGCTTGCAGGTGTTCATGGTCAGCTGGCGCAACCCCGACCCACGCCACCGTGAATGGGGCCTTTCCAGCTACGTGCAAGCCCTGGAGGAAGCGCTTAATGCCTGCCGCAGTATCAGCGGCAACCGCGACCCCAACCTGATAGGCGCCTGTGCCGGCGGCCTGACCATGGCTGCACTGCAAGGCCACCTGCAAGCCAAGCAGCAATTGCGCCGGGTACGCAGTGCCACCTACCTGGTCAGCTTGCTGGACAGCAAGTTCGAAAGCCCGGCCAGCCTGTTCGCCGATGAGCAGACCATCGAAGCGGCCAAGCGCCGCTCTTATCAGCGCGGCGTGCTGGACGGTGGCGAAGTGGCGCGGATCTTCGCCTGGATGCGGCCCAACGACCTGATCTGGAACTACTGGGTCAACAACTACCTGCTCGGCAAGACGCCGCCGGCGTTCGACATCCTGTACTGGAATGCCGACAGCACGCGCCTGCCCGCCGCGCTGCATGGCGACCTGCTGGAGTTTTTCAAGCTCAACCCGTTGACCTACGCGTCCGGGCTGGAGGTGTGCGGTACACCGATTGACCTGCAGCAGGTCAATATCGACAGCTTTACCGTGGCCGGCAGCAACGACCACATCACGCCATGGGACGCGGTGTACCGCTCGGCCTTGCTGCTGGGTGGCGAGCGGCGCTTCGTGCTGGCCAACAGCGGGCATATCCAGAGCATCATCAACCCGCCAGGCAACCCCAAGGCCTACTACCTGGCCAACCCCAAGCTGAGCAGCGACCCACGCGCCTGGTTCCACGACGCCAAGCGCAGTGAAGGCAGCTGGTGGCCGTTGTGGCTGGAGTGGATCACCGCACGCTCCGGCCTGCTCAAGGCGCCGCGCACTGAACTGGGCAACGCCACTTACCCACCGCTAGGCCCCGCGCCAGGCACCTACGTGCTGACCCGATGAGCTGCTGACTGGATGAAAACCCGCGACCGTATCCTTGAATGCGCCCTGCAGTTGTTCAACCAGCAGGGCGAACCCAACGTATCCACCCTGGAAATTGCCAACGAACTCGGCATCAGCCCAGGCAACCTGTACTACCACTTCCATGGCAAGGAGCCCTTGGTACTGAGCTTGTTCGAGCGTTTTGAAGAAGCGTTGATGCCGTTGCTGGACCCGCCGCTGGAGGTGCGCCTGGACGCAGAGGACTACTGGCTGTTTCTGCACTTGATCGTCGAGCGCATGGCTCAGTACCGCTTCCTGTTCCAGGACCTGTCCAACCTGACCGGGCGCCTGCCCAAGCTCGCCCGAGGCATGCGCAGCCTGATCACTGCAATCAAACGCACGCTGGCGGCGCTGTTGGCCAGCCTGAAGAGCCAGGGGCTGGTAGAGAGTGATACCCAGGCGCTGGGGCAACTGGTTGAGCAGATCACACTGACGCTGATGTTCTCGCTGGATTACCAGCGTGTGCTGGGGCGCGAGGGGGATGTGGGGATCGTGGTGTACCAGGTGATGATGCTGGTGGCGCCGCATTTGCAGGCCCAGGCCCGGGCGGCGGCGGAGCAGCTGGCAGTGAAGTACCTGGAGGGGTAGGCCTGCTGGAGATGTTGTGTTGCAGCCGACGCATTCGCGGGTAAACCCGCTCCTACAAGGTTTGGCGCATCTTGTGGGAGTGGGTTTACCCGCGAAGAAGGCGACGCGGTATCAGATCAGGGTACCGGTGCCGGTAGGTGCCGATGGCGTGCTGCTGGCCGGGGTAGCGGCAGGTGCCGGTGCAGTGGTCGCAGCAGGCGCAGCGCTGGCCGCTGGGGCCGCCGGCTTGGCGGCTGCCGGTTTGGCCGGCGCCTTCTTCACCGCAGGTTTCTTGGCCGCTGCCGGCTTCGCCGCAGACTTGGCTGCTGCAGGCTTGGCTGCAGGTTTTTCCGCTGCGGTTTTGGCTGCGGGTTTTGCCTCTGCGGTTTTGGCTGCGGGTTTTGCCTCTGCGGTTTTAGCAGCAGGTTTGGCCGCCGCCGTTTTCGCCGCAGGTTTGGCTGCCGCTGCCTTGGCCAGTGGCTTGGCCGCAGCCTTGCTCGCAGCCGGCTTGGTTGCTGCAGTGCGCGACGAAATCGGCGTAACCGAAGCACCGGTCAGCTTCTCGATCTGCTTGGTCAGGCTGTCCACCTGCTGGTGCAGTGCCTTGATCTCGTTGCGGCTCGGTACACCAAGGCGCGAGATGGCACTGTTAAGGCGCTTGTCGAAGGCTTCTTCAAGTTCGCTCCACTTGCCCAGCGCACGGTCCTTCACGCCCGACACCCGCGAAGTGGTCGAGGACTTGGCAGTCTCGGCAACATCTTCAGCCGTCTTTTTCGCCTGCTTCTCGGCCTTCTCGCCATCCTTCACCAGCGAGTCGAACAGCTTCGGGCCGTCCTGGTCGATCTTCGAATAGATACCCAGCCCCGCCAGCCAGATCTTGCGGGAGTATTTCTCGATCCCGCCGACCCAGGAGCTGCTTTCTTTTTCGGTGTTCTTCTTGCCAGCCATCCTGCTCTCCTTATGGTTTGTGCGCGACGCGCTCAAGCAGCTCATGCAACTGTTCAAGCTTGATCGACAACGCCTCAACGTCATGTTTAGACGGAATACCCAGGCGATTCAAGGCGCGACCGACCCGTGCGTCGAAAGCTTTTTCGATCTTGTCGAGTTGAATTTCTACCTTGCCGCGTACGCGGTTCACTTCTTCACCGACTTCGTCAAGCTGGTGGTTGGCGGCATCGAGCTCTTTGTCGATGCGCTTCTTGCCGCGCGTCTCGACACCTTCACCCGCCCTGACCAGCTCTTTGAAGTAGTCAGAGCCTTCCTGACCGACGCGGGCGTAGGCGCCGATACCGGCCAGCCAGATCTTGCGCGCATAGCCGCGCACCTCGCCAAGCGTGCCCAGGGCTTCGTCTTTTTTCTTCACAATCACTTTGGCCATGCTGTGTACCTCATGCTCATGAGTGGTGGAAAACCGCCCATGGAGGCTGGGCTTGAGCATAAGGTAGGGAAGAAAATTAGAAACCTCACCCTAAGGTCTTCGTTGTCACATCTATATACCGCAAGCCCCTTTGACCATAGCGCTAGCGTCGCAGGCTTCACCTCACGGACATCGACGCTATGACTGCTGCAGCAATCCCACCCAGGCTGACGTTCAAGCAACGCGTGGCAGCCTGTTTCTCCAAACGACCCAGCCTGCGGGACGTTTTATCAAAAGAAGCATTCCAGATTTTCAGCGACCGGTATCCATGGGTGCACCGTAACCACCCTCACATCACATCGCTCGATCCTTTCGTCATCCTGCATGCACCGGCCAGCACCGATGACCTCTCACGTCAGAGCGGGCTGGTGGACGAGCTTCTGAGGCATTTTCTGGCCAAGGAACGTGTGCAACTGGGCGCCGCAGACAGGCTGAGCATCAGCCCTCCCCATGTGTTTCAAATTCAGGAGCAAGGCCAGGACAACCTTCGCCAGCCCGAAATCATGCCGGACCTGACAAAGCTCAACGATGACTTCGATACAGTGCTTGGCGCGTTGATACCCGCCTTCCAGCAAGCCCAGATCGGCTTCTGGAACGGGCTCGACGAAGACAGCCAAGTCTCGCGCATGCTCTGGCTGGAGCACACCATCAAGGCTGCCTTGCTCGAGAACCTCCCTCGTCAAGGCCTTGAAGATGATGCAAAAGCTGCAATGTACGCCCTGCTCGACGGGGTACACGACAGCCTGACTGTCGAGGCGATACAAGTCACGCTCGGAACGGATGGCGGGGCACACACCGTTACCCTACCGGATCTGTTGCTCATCACCACAAGCGGCACCCGCAGCCTGGTTCTGCAATGCAAGCCCTGCGGTTCGGTGCGCCGCCATGTCGACCTGCCCAGCTTTGCCACGGCGCTGCAACGGCAGCTAGCGCAACGCTATCGCTTCGAAACGTTGTCCTGGGCACACACGCCAGTAATCGGACGCCCTTTCGCCTTCCAGGTCAGGCAACTGCTGAACGATATCCTGGACGACATCGGCCGCCTGCGTATTGGCGGCCTGACAACCGTCGACGAAATGGAGCGACAACTGCGCCAGGTGAGCGACCCGTCAGCTTACTTCTTCGACCTGCCTTCGCAGGAACGAACTGCACCCGCCGTCAGTCCGCCGCGATGGCTGCTCAATGCCAGCGCTGAGGACCGCTACGCCTATCACACTGCACTGCTCGATCTGGCGGCGAGCCAAGGTCGGTCGAAGGGCTGCACATCGCTGGGCGATGTCGAGGATATCCGTGATTACGCCGCTCGCCGCTTGCGTGAGACCCTGCAGACCAGCTACCCAGACAAGGCGGTGCACGACCCGAACAAGGTGCACATCCGCATTTCCCAGGCCATCATCGGCGCCGGCACACAAGGGCAGTCACTGTTCTTGCGCACGGAGCCCCTGACCGACCTGGCGATCTCACGCCTGCGGCTGGAGGCTGGTGAGGTGATGAGCGGGATGAATTTCGAGGACGGCTCGCCTGTGACCGACTGGCTAAGCATCGACCAGATCAGGGGCCTGATTCATCAGGTCGACATCGGCGGTCACTACCCCTCCTACCTGAAGGACCAAGTCAACACCCAACCGCGCAGGGCCGAGCGAATCCGGCAGCATGCCAGGGAATGGCGCGACGCCCTTCGGTTCAGCACCCTGAAGGCCAAGATCGAGCGACAACTTGGTGAAACGGCGAGCCAGGCAATGCTCAGCTTCTGCCAGGGCATGGACAATGGCGCGGACCTTCTGCGCATCGCCCCCCTGGCGTTCCTTTGCGCGCCTGGCGCTTCAGCAAGCGATGTGGCGCACGGGATGTTCATTATCGAAATACCGGCAAGCGGCACCTGGGTCTTGTACCGCCCCTTCTATGCCGACAGGGCGTTGCAGGAATTTCCGACCCTCGAGTTGCTGATGGACGCAATCCGCAGCAGGGGCGAACTGCAAGAGAGCGTATTGGCCTGGCTCGACGATGACGCGCGCCCGATTTACCAGAACGACGGGTTCAAGCACCCGCACTTGCACCCGAACATTAAAGCGCTGACGCACCTGCTCAATGTGCCGGTCGAGCTGCTGGACCGCCTTTTGCAACGCCTCAGACGCCCGGTCCAGGCCTCGTTCCAGGCCTGGACGGATGATCTGGACACCCACCTGTTCAACGCGCGTATCGAGACCATGTTATTGGCCTCAGCCAGCAACAGCGTCTCCAATGCCCAGGAAGTGCGGGCTTTGGTGAAGGAGGCTGCGTGGGCGATCTTCAATACCGTCACCCAACTTTGGCATGGCCCGATGACCACCCTGGTGTGGCTGGTGGTGGCGCTGTCGGCAGCCAAGGAAGACGTCGAGGCGCTGATCAAGCGCAGCGGTGACGACAAGATCGTCGCAGCCATAGACCTGGTCACCAACCTGGCCTTGCTCCTTGCCCACCGCCCCGCAACGCCACCTGCCAACAGCGAAGAGCCCGCCAGGCTACGTTTTTCAGGCCCTGCGCCGAAGGAAGAGACCCCGCCCCCAGCGCTCGAGCAGCCACAGGAGAAACCCTGGCAGCCCCCCGTCGAGGCGCCACGGCCCACGCTCGTGCGTGTAGATGGCTGGCATGACGGGCAGCGCCTGAGCAACCTGTCGGTACAGGAGCGCCAGTCACTGGCCCAACTGCAAGCCTCGCAGCCACTCGAAGGGCACACGCCACTGACAAGGGGCCGTTTGCGTGGGTTGTACAATATTGCCGGTCGTTACTACGCCAAGCTGGGCGATGGCACCTATGAGGTCATCGAGACGTGGAACGGCATGCAGATCATCGGCCCCGAGCCGAGCAGCAGCGAGTGGGTGTCCCAATGGAATGGCGCCCCGGACGGTTACCACATCGTTGGTCGTGAACGGCAAAAAGGACCATGGCTTACGCGCTGGCATGGCCAATGGTCTTTGAACCTGAACCTCTATGGCGGCATGCCAAGGAACAGGCAATCCATCAACGCCGAAAACCGCCAGCGGTTCGATACGTTGAGCGCAACCGCCACGGCGAATCAACACGCGCTGAATCAGGTGGGGCTACTCATGGAGCGCAGCAGAGTGCAACTGGAGGCTTATGACGAACTCGCGCTGCAGTACAGCCGGGCTATCGATGTATTGCCTGACCAGGAGCGCACGTCACTGCCGCCAGCATTGCAGCTTCAAAAGCAGGCACTGAAAGCCCAACGCTTACGCCAATTGCCTGAAATCAGGGCGTCCGCGCTCTACCTGGAGCGACAGAGCACGCTGTTGCATGGGAACATCGAAGTGTTCAAGGAAATGGCCGAACCACGGTTCAGCAAATGCGACAATCGCCCCCAGAGCCGACGTCAATATGGTAATTGGTACGGTGCTGCCATCGAAAACGACATGCTGCTGTGCCGCCGCTTGCTAGAGCAGGTCGACCACCAGGCATTGAGCGCACAGGCCGCAATGCTGCGCCGCTTTCCCGAAACTGCCGAAGATATTCAGCAGTACCTCGATTATCGCGAACGGATACACGATTCCTGCCAGGCCAGCCGCCGCCTGCTTGCCGCCAGCCAGCGACTGGACCGGACGCTGGCGGAGGCCCTCGATGACCCCAAGATCGACTTTGCCAATAAAGCCACGAAGCTCGCCCAGACCAATCGGAGCAGGACCTATTCGACACTGGTGATTCGGGCACAACTGCTCAGTGACCTGGCTTACCTCGTCGTCGACAAGACGCGGCTTTCTGCGGACATGGCCGAGCACCTGCTTGCAATGCGTGCGCCGCTCAGCAACCTCGAGTTGAGCCGCACGGTATGGAGCCACGACGGGCTGGCAGCTACCGAAGAGTCACCTCAGGTCAAGGCCGAACTGCTTGACGATATCCTTCAGAAATACCGTACCGTGCTGGACCGCGCCCAGTACATGAAGACACTGGACTCGCCTGCACTGGTCACTGACGTGCTGGACGAATACATACGCGAAGTGTCAACGATGACCCAGGTCACGGAGCAGCAACTGAGCGCGATCTTGGCCAACGTCGACAGCGGCATCAGCCCACCTCCGCCTTCCCCCGGTCATCGCCCCGCGACCATCAGGCGGCGCGTCATCCGTATTGACCGAGGTCGACCGCTGCTGGTGGAAATCGACCAGGTGGGCAACCGGGCAATTCAGCGTAATGCGTTCAACCATGAGCCGGCAGGCAGTTTCGCGCAACGCGACGGGGTGTGGCATGCCGTGGCTGAGCAAGCACGGCCCGCCCAACGTGACCGGGCCCAGGTGCGCCAACGAGCAAACCGCCTGCTGGCAGAGGTGGATGGGAAAATCGCGTTCGCCGCTCACTATGCCGATGAGCCCAACAGCCTGAGCGATTTTCTGGAATGGCCGGCCGGTGACATGCGCGAAGTGCAACAGCAGCTGAGCGAGCTGAACAACCCACTGGATAACGGCCTGATCGACCTCCTGCGTGCAGCGGTAGACCGCGTCCACCACGAAAGGCTTCGGCTACTCACCGACGCCTATCTGAACACCCGCCATCCCGACGGCAAGGCGCTGCGCTTCCTGGCCGAGCAGGATCGGATACGGATCAGGCAGACCGTGATTCGCCGCCAGCTACGTCACGCCCATGATTACCTCGATGTCTACGAGGTGCGCGATGTGCAAGCGCCTCGCAGGGTACTGTGGGAGGCGCACTTTCATTATCCCAGCCTGGACGCGAGCGCCCGCGACTTCGTCAAGGGCCACCTCAAGTTCTGGGATGCAGGTGTAAGAGGCCGCAAGGCCATGCTCGAGCAGGCCGCAGACGCACGCGAGCGCATCGCGATTTACCGCGGCGATCTGCGCCTGGAGCAGGTGATTGGCATCATTCCTTTCCCGGCGGACGCGCCGCAGTAGCCAGACAGCGGCGCCGGCTCAGGCCAGGGCCTTGTCCAGCGCCCGCTCGATCTCGCCTTTGATGGTGCCGCTCATCATCGACAGCATCATGCCCAGCTTCAATTCGACGCGGATGCTGTCGTCGCCAATGTGCACACTGCCATTGGCGCCACTGCGCGCAACGTCCACGCGGTCACCGTTCCAGGTGGCCTTGAGGTCGTACTCGCGGCTGAGCTTGTCGACCAGCGCTTCGGCCTTGGCGCGGGCGGCATCACGGCCGAGGGAGTGTTTGCGTTCGACGCTGATCTGGGTCATGCGGGCGTTCCTGAAAATGTAGACATAATGAGCATTATGCCCGCCCCTGCCCACTGGCACACCCCGCCAAGACAAATCCGCCCGTTCGCCCTAGAATGGCGGTAATTTTTTCCGGTGAAGCGATATGAACGACCAGCGCAAAGGCGACCACGCCGAACCCACCACCCATTTCGGCTACCAGGACGTGCCTGAAAGCCAGAAGGCGAAGAAAGTCGCCGAAGTGTTCCACTCGGTAGCAGCCAAGTACGACCTGATGAACGACGTGCTTTCCGGCGGCATGCACCGCCTGTGGAAGCGCTTTACCATCGAGCTGTCGGGCGTGCGCAGCGGTAACCGCGTGCTGGACATCGCCGGCGGTACCGGTGATCTGGCGGCCAAGTTCTCGCGTCTTGTCGGGCCGACCGGGCAAGTGGTGCTGGCCGACATCAACGATTCGATGCTCAAGGTTGGCCGTGACCGCCTGCTTGACCGTGGCGTGGCCGGCAACATCGAGTTCGTCCAGGCCGACGCTGAAAAGCTGCCGTTCCCGGACAACCACTTCGACTGCGTGACCATTGCTTTCGGCCTGCGCAACGTCACCCACAAGGACGCCGCCATCCGTTCGATGCTGCGCGTGCTCAAGCCCGGTGGCCGCCTGCTGATCCTGGAGTTCTCCAAGCCGACCAACAAGCTGATGTCCAGGGCCTACGACGCCTACTCGTTCGCCTTCATGCCGCTGGCTGGCAAGCTGATCACCAATGACGCCGAGAGCTACCGTTACCTCGCCGAGTCGATCCGCATGCACCCTGACCAGGAAACCCTGAAGAGCATGATGGTCGAGGCTGGTTTCGACCGCGTCACCTACCACAACATGACCAGCGGCATCGTTGCCGTGCACCGGGGAATCAAGCCCTGATGTTGCTGGCCGGGCTGCTCGCCAGCGTCGAACATGGCCTGAACCGCGTCCTGCGCCTGGACAGCACGGCCCTGCCGCGGCTGGCCGCGCTGGAAGGCAAAGTCATCGAGATCGACTGCCGCCAACCGGCCCTGCAGGTGTTCATCCTGCCCGATGAAGAAGGCCTGATGCTCGCCGCCCATTGGGAGGGCGAGGTCGATTGCCGCCTGCGCGCCCCCGCCGGTAGCCTGGCGCAACTGGCCTTGGTCAAGGACAAGACCGCTGTGCTGCACAGCCCGCAGGTCGAGCTGCACGGCGACAGCGCCGTACTGCTCGACCTGTTCGGTGTGCTGCAGGACCTGGAGCTGGACTGGGAGCACGAGCTGCAACGCTGGCTTGGCCCGGTCGCCACGGCAATGCTGGCCGGCCATATCCGCCTGCGCGCTCGCTGGACTCGCCAAGGCCTGGCACGGTTCAGCCAGAACCTGTCCGAATACCTGGCCGAAGAATCCCGTACCCTGGTCGGCAAGCGCGAAGCCGAAGCCGCCTTCAGCGAGCTCGATGCCTTGAAGCTTGATACAGAACGCCTCGAAGCGCGCCTCAAGCGCCTCTCCCGATCCCTTGATACCAGCGATAACGCATGAAGCTGCTCGCCGTCCGACGTCTTTTTCGCATCCAGCGTGTGGTGATCCGCTACCGCCTCGATGACCTGCTGTTCGACCAGCCCTTGCTGCCCTGGTGGCTGGCCAGCCTGCGCCTGTTGATGCCGTGGCGCTGGCTGCCACGCAAGCCCACCGAACTCAGCCGTGGCGCGCGCCTGCGCCTGGCACTGCAGGACCTGGGGCCGATCTTCATCAAGTTTGGCCAGCTGCTGTCCACCCGCCGCGACCTGCTGCCCCCCGACATCGCCGACGAGCTGATGCTGTTGCAGGACCGTGTGCCACCGTTCGACCCGAAAAAAGCCGTGGCCTTGATCGAGGAACAGCTCGGTGCAAAGGTCGGCGAGGTGTTCAGCCGTTTCGACGTCGAGCCTCTGGCCTCGGCCTCGGTGGCCCAGGTGCACGCCGCACGCCTGAAAACCGGCGAAGAGGTGGTGGTCAAGGTGGTGCGCCCAGGCCTGAAGCCGGTCATCGCCCAGGACCTGGCCTGGCTGTTCCTGATCGCCAAGGCCGCCGAACGCGCCTCGGCGGATGCCCGTCGCCTGCACCCGGTGGAAATCGTCGGCGACTACGAAAAAACCATCTACGACGAGCTCGACCTGCTGCGCGAGGCTGCCAACGCCAGCCAGCTGCGGCGCAACTTCGAAGACTCCGAGCTGATGTACGTGCCCCAGGTGTACTGGGACCTGTGCCGCCCCAAGGTGCTGGTGATGGAGCGCATCTACGGCGTACCGGTGACCGACATGGCCACCTTGGCCGACCAACGCACCGACATGAAGCTGCTGGCCGAGCGCGGCGTGGAAGTGTTCTTCACCCAGGTGTTCCGCGACAGCTTCTTCCATGCCGACATGCACCCTGGCAACATCTTCGTCAGCACGGTCAAACCGTGGAGCCCACAGTACATTGCCATCGACTGCGGCATCGTCGGCAGCCTCACCGCCGAGGACCAGGACTATCTGGCGCGCAACCTGTTTGCCTTCTTCAAGCGTGACTACCGCCGCGTCGCCCAGTTGCACATCGACTCGGGTTGGGTGCCGGCAAACACCAAGGTCAACGAGTTCGAAGCAGCGATTCGCACCGTGTGCGAGCCGATCTTTGAAAAACCGTTAAAAGATATTTCCTTTGGCCAGGTGCTGATGCGCCTGTTCCAGACCGCACGGCGCTTCAACATGGAAGTGCAGCCACAGTTGGTATTGCTGCAGAAAACCCTGCTCAACATCGAAGGCCTGGGCCGACAGCTGTACCCCGACCTGGACCTGTGGAGCACCGCCAAGCCGTACCTCGAACGCTGGATGCGCGACCGCTATAGCCCCAAGGCCGTGTTCGGCAACCTGCACAGCCAGGTAGAGCAACTGCCGCACCTGGCCGGCATGACCCGCGACCTGCTCGAGCGCCTGTCGCAGCCTCACCTGCACGATCCACAACTGCCGGAACGGCGCCGCCAGGGCGACCGCTGGGCGCTGCGCCTGCTGGGCGCCGGCCTGCTTGGCGGTGGCGCAGTTTTGGCTGCAGGCGCTGCCGAAACCGCCAGCCTGGCCGCCCCGGCCGCCTGGCCAGCCTGGTTGATGCTGGCTGCGGGCCTTTACCTGATCGTGCGCCAATAGCCAGCCGCGCCTGTGGCTGGCACACTAGCGCAAAGGGCCCGGCACAGGAGCGGGCCCGCTTTGGAGTCGACGATGAAAGACTGGCTGGACGAGATCAAGTGGAACAGCGATGGCCTGGTACCGGCGATCGCCCAGGACCACAAGACCGGACGCGTGCTGATGATGGCCTGGATGAACCGTGAATCGTTGGCCCTGACCGCCGCCGAGCAGCGTGCCATCTACTGGTCGCGTTCGCGTGGCAAGCTGTGGCGTAAAGGCGAGGAGTCCGGGCATGTGCAAAAACTGCATGAGTTGCGCCTGGACTGTGACGCCGACGTGATCATCCTGATGGTCGAGCAACTGGGCCATATCGCCTGCCATACCGGTCGTGAAAGCTGCTTCTACCGCGTCTATGAAGACGGCCAGTGGAAAATCGTCGACCCGGTCCTGAAGGACCCGGATGCCATCTACAGCGCAGGACATTGACATGAGCGACACCCTCAACCGCCTGGCCGAAGTGCTTGAAGAACGCAAGCAAGCGGCGCCTGACAGCTCCTACGTGGCCAGCCTGTACCACAAGGGCCTGAACAAGATCCTTGAAAAGCTCGGCGAAGAGTCGGTCGAAACGATCATTGCTGCCAAGGATGCCCAGATCAGCAAGGATTACAGCGATGTCATCTACGAAACCGCCGACCTGTGGTTTCATAGCCTGGTGATGCTCAGTGCGCTGGGCCAGCATCCGCAAGCCGTGCTGGATGAGCTGGAACGCCGCTTCGGGCTTTCCGGGCATGATGAAAAGGCCGCACGCCAGCCTTCGGCTTGAGCACAACGCATTCTAGGAGAGCACCATGGGTATTTTTGACTGGAAACACTGGATTGTCCTGCTGGTCGTCGTGGTCCTGGTGTTCGGCACCAAGAAACTGAAGAACTTCGGCAGCGACCTGGGCGAGTCGATCAAGGGCTTCCGCAAGGCCATGAACGAAGAAGAGAGCAAGCCGGCCGAGCAGACTCCGCCGCCTGCCCAACCTGTGCCACCGGTGCAAAACACCGCGCAGCCGCAGCAAGGCCACACCATCGAAGGCCAGGCCCACCCGGTCCAAGAGCCGCAGCGGAAAGACTGACCCATGTTCGGCATCAGTTTCAGCGAGCTCCTGCTCGTCGGCCTGGTCGCCCTGCTGGTGCTCGGTCCCGAGCGCCTGCCGGGTGCCGCGCGCACGGCAGGCCTGTGGATCGGCCGGCTCAAGCGCAGCTTCAACAGCATCAAGATGGAAGTGGAGCGCGAAATTGGCGCCGACGACATCCGCCGCCAGCTGCATAACGAGCACATCCTGCAGATGGAAGAGGAAGCCAAGCGCATCCTCAACCCAATGACGCCACCCGCGAAGCCGCCGGTCACCACGGCCAGCGTGCAGCCACCTGCCGGGCTCGAAGCCAGGCCGGTCGAAGCACCTGCTGCCCCGGCCGCACCGTCTGAACCGCCTCAACCGCCGCGAGCCCCATGAGCGAGAATCCGGAACACGACCAGCCGATGCCGCTGGTTTCGCACCTGACCGAACTGCGCACCCGCCTGCTGCGCTGTGTTGCCGTCATTTTCCTGATCTTTGCCGGGCTGTTCTCCTTCGCCCAGCAGATCTACACACTGGTTTCCGCGCCGCTGCGCGAGCACTTGCCGGCCAACGCAACGATGATCGCCACCGATGTGGCCTCGCCGTTCCTCACGCCGTTCAAGCTGACCATGATCGTGGCGCTGTTCCTGGCCATCCCGTTCATCCTTCAGCAGATCTGGAGTTTTATCGCGCCAGGGCTGTACCGCCATGAAAAGCGCATCGCCATTCCACTGTTGGTGTCGAGCATCTTCCTGTTCTATGCCGGCATGGCATTCGCCTACTTCCTTGTATTCCCGCTGATCTTCGGTTTCTTCGCCAGCGCCACGCCAGAAGGCGTTTCGATGATGACCGACATCGCAAGCTACCTCGACTTCGTGATGACGCTGTTCTTCGCCTTTGGCGTGGCCTTCGAAATCCCGGTGGCGGTCGTACTGCTGGTGTGGATCGGCGTGGTCGACGTGAAGTACCTGAAGAAAGTCCGCCCGTATGTGATCATCGGCTGCTTCGTGGTCGGCATGGTCCTCACCCCACCGGACATCTTCTCCCAGACCCTGCTGGCCGTGCCCATGTGGCTGCTGTTCGAGATCGGCGTGCTGTGCGGCAGCCTGATCCGCAAGCGCAGCGCCCACGACGAAACCGCCGACGACCATAACGACCAGCCACCAGCGACCCAACCGTGAACCTGCTGCTTCTTGAAGAGGCCGACTTCGTCTCGGCCAACCGCGTCGTTCTTGCTGATCGGCGCTTCACCCATATGCAGGAAATCCACCGCGTGGCAGTGGGCGACAACCTGCGCGTGGGCCGTATCAATGGCCTGATGGGCAAGGCCACGGTGCTGCGCCTGGAAAAGCACGAAGCCGAACTTGAAGTGGCCTTCGACCAGCAGCCACCGGCCAAGCTGCCGCTGACCCTGGTGCTGGCAGTGCCTCGACCAAAAATGCTGCGACGGCTGTTCCAGACCGTGGCCACATTGGGCGTGCCGCGGCTGATCCTGCTGAACAGCTACAAGGTCGAGAAAAGCTTCTGGCAAACACCTTTTCTACAGCCCGAGAGCATTCGCGAAAACCTGATCCTGGGCCTGGAACAGGCACGCGACACCGTGCTGCCCGAGGTGATCATTGAAAAACGCTTCAAGCCTTTTGTCGAAGACCGCCTGCCCACCATCGCCGCCGGCACCCTGGGCCTGGTCGGCCATCCCGGCCCCTACCCAGCCTGTCCGCGCGCCGTAGAACAAACCGTTACCCTGGCCATTGGCCCCGAGGGTGGCTGGATCCCCTACGAGATCGACCTGCTGGGCAAGGCAGGCCTGGCGCCGGTACAGCTGGGTGACCGCATCTTGCGGGTGGAGACCGCCGTTACCGCGCTGCTTTCGCGTATTTTCTGACACAAACACCACTTTTTCGCCCATCAAGTTTCCCTATCCCGGGCCGATGGCCTTGGCAACAATACAATTATTTGTGCTGCCAAGCCGCCGGGGAGTCGAACATGTATCAATGGTTAGCCCAATCGTTGGGCAATGTGAGCGTCAATCGCAAACTGGGGCTGGGTTTCGGCCTGGTGCTGCTGTTGACCTTGGCGATTACCCTGACCGGCTGGTACGGCATGGACAGCATCATCGACCGTGGCGACAAACTGGGAAACATCTCGGTCATCCAGCAATACACCCAGGAATTGCGCATCGCCCGCCAGCATTACGATCGCCGCCGCGACGACGCTTCGCTGGCAGAACTGGAAAAAGCCCTGAGCAACCTCGACCGCCAGGTGCAGCGGATGCTTGGCCAGATCGAACAACCCGCCGACCGCCAACACCTCGAACAGCAACGCGAGGCAGTGCGCACCTACCAGCAGGCATTCAACGAGCTTAAGCAAGCCGACCAACGCCGCGAAGCCAGCCGTGATGTACTGGGTAGCAGCGCCGATAAAGCCGTGGAGTTGATAGGCCGTGTACAGCGCAGCCTGCTGCAAGACGCAGACATCAACCAGTACCAGCACGCGGTGGACGTCAGCGCCCTGCTGCAACAAGCGCGCTTCCAGGTGCGTGGCTACACCTACAGCGGCAATGCCGAATACCAGCAAACGGCACTGAACGCCATCGACCAGGCTTTGGCCGAACTGCGTGCACTGCCGGCCAAGGTGTCTGCCGAACATGCTGCCAGCCTGGATGATGCCGCCACAGCCATGGGCGGCTACCGCGATGCGGTGACCCAGTTCGGCGATGCCCAGCTCGCCAGCGAGCAAGCGTTGCAACGCATGGCTGAATAAGGCACGGTACTGCTGCAGGCCAGCCAGATGATGACTACCTCGCAAACCGAGGTGCGCGATGCCGCTGCCGCGCAGGCCAAAACACTGCTCGCAGTTGCCACCGTGCTGGCACTGGCCTTTGGCCTGCTGGCCGCCTGGGCCATTACCCGGCAGATCATCATCCCTCTGCGCCAAACACTGCGCGCCGCAGAGCGTGTGGCCAGCGGAGACCTGACCCAGAGCCTGCAGGTGCAACGTCGCGACGAACTGGGCCAATTGCAAGCCAGCATGCATCGTATGACCCAAGGCTTGCGTGAACTGATCGGCGGTATTGGCGACGGCGTGACGCAGATCGCCAGCGCTGCCGAGCAGCTGTCGGCGGTGACAGAACAGACCAGTGCCGGGGTCAACAACCAGAAGGTCGAAACCGACCAGGTGGCGACCGCGATGAACCAGATGACTGCCACCGTGCACGAGGTGGCACGTAATGCCGAACAGGCTTCGGAAGCCGCCTTGATGGCCGACCAGCAGGCCCGCGAGGGCGATCGCGTGGTGGGCCAGGCGGTGGCACAGATCGAGCGCCTGGCAAGCGAAGTGGTCAACTCCAGCGAAGCGATGAACCTGCTCAAGACCGAAAGCGACAAGATCGGCAGCGTACTCGACGTAATTAAATCGGTGGCCCAGCAAACCAACCTGCTGGCCCTCAACGCGGCAATCGAAGCCGCCCGCGCCGGTGAGGCCGGGCGTGGCTTTGCCGTGGTTGCCGACGAAGTGCGCAGCTTGGCCCAACGCACACAGCAGTCGACCGAAGAGATCGAAGAGTTGATTGCCGGCCTGCAAAGCGGCACCCAACGGGTGGCCAGCGTGATGGACAACAGCCGCCAACTGACCGACAGCAGCGTCGAGCTGACCCGCCGCGCCGGCAGCTCGCTGGAAACCATCACCCGCACGGTGTCGTCGATCCAGGCAATGAACCAGCAGATTGCCACGGCGGCCGAGGAGCAGACGGCGGTGGCCGAAGAAATCAACCGCAGCGTGATGAATGTGCGTGATATTTCCGACCAGACCTCGGCGGCGAGTGAGGAGACGGCCAGCTCCAGCGTGGAACTGGCGCGGTTGGGTACCCATTTGCAAGGGCTGGTTGGGCGGTTCCGGCTGTGATCTGAACCAGCGGTCGCCCGGTCGGGCCTCTTCGCGGGTAAACCCGCGCCTACACACACGCACAGGCCGTCGTAGGAGCGGGTTTACCCGCGAAGAGGACGGCACAGGACGAAATATATCCTACTGTTCGCGGCGAACTTTCCTACCTGTTTATCAGGTCAAGTCCTACAGCTCCGCTGCCGATGGGCAGAGATGTGATGCCAGCCATGCGCCTGCATCCTTTCTCTCACTCGCTCGGAGATTCCCCATGCTTGGCTCCCTCAACCGCAAGCTCGGCAACATCAGTGTCGCCGCCAAGCTGGCCCTCGGCTTCGCCGTGGTCCTGCTGCTCACCCTGGCCACCACCATCAGCGGCTGGCGTGCCCTGGATGGTGCCATCGTGCGCTCACAGCAACTCAGCGAAATAGGCCTGATCAACGACCTGACAAAAGACCTGCGCGCGGAACGCATCACCTACCGCGTGCTCAACGACGATGCCAGCAGAGCACGCATCAGCAACATCCTCGACCAGCTCAACAGCATGCTGACCACCCTGCAACAACGCAGCAACGTCGATGAGTCACGGCAGTTGCTGACAGAAAAAATGGCATTGTTGCAGAACCTGCGCGACACCTTCAGCGAACTGCAGCGCAGCGTCGCCAGCCGTGTAGCCCTGCGCGAAGCCCTGCAGTCACAGGAGCATGCACTCAGCGAGGCGATTGACCAACTGCAGACCCAGGCCTTGCTGAAAATGCCTGACGACAGTCAGCAAAGTGGTGTGCTGGGCCTGATGGATACCCTCAGCCGGCATGTCGAAGGTGCCAACCAGCAAAGCCTGGTTCCAGCCTACACCTTCGCCCCGGTCGAGGATTTTGCCAAAGTCGGTGATAACGCCCTGGATGCCGCCGACAATAGCCTTGCGCAACTGCTTGAAGGCCTTGCGCCGCTGGGCTTGCCACGCGCCATCAGTGAGCAACCCGGTGTCGAGCTGAGTAAGTACCGCACCAGCCTGGATCAGTATCGCCGCGCCGCCGTACGTGTGGAGCAGTTGCAGAACAACATGGAAAACATGGGCAACGAGCTGCGAACGGTGAGCCTCGAACTGGGCAAACGCAAGGTCGAACAACGCGACAGAGAGGCCTTGGCCGCCCGGTCGCTGCTGACCAGTGTGGCGCTGCTGGCCATGGTGGTAGGGGCGCTGGCCGCCTGGCTGATCACCTTGCAGATCACCCAGCCGTTGCGCCAGACACTGGCCGTGGCTGCCCGCATCGCCAAGGGTGACCTGAGCCAGGTCGACACCGTGCAACGTCGCGACGAAATGGGCCAGTTGCAAACCAGCATGCGCGAGATGACCTTGAGCCTGCGCGAGCTGATCGGTGGCATTGATCAGGGTGTCGGCCAGCTGTCACAGGCCGCCACACAGTTGGCGGCCAGTAGCGAAGACACCAAGCTGCGCATCAATCAGCAGCGCGAGGAAACTGACCAGGTGGCGACTGCCATGAACCAGATGAGCGCCACCGTGCAGGAAGTGGCACAGAACGCCGAGCAAGCCTCGCTGGCCGCGACCAGCGCTGACCAGCAGGCCCAGGTGGGTGACCAGGTCGTCGCCGAAGCCATCGGCCGTATCGAACAGCTGGCCGGGCAGATGGACCATTGCCTGGCGGCCATGCAGCACCTGGCAGGCGAGAGCCAGCGGATTGGCAGCATTCTCGATGTGATCAAGTCGGTGTCCGAACAGACCAACCTGCTGGCGCTGAACGCAGCGATCGAAGCGGCACGGGCCGGTGAAGCCGGGCGCGGCTTTGCCGTGGTGGCCGATGAGGTGCGTGGCCTGGCACAGCGCACGTCGACGGCGACCGAAGAGATCGGCCAACTGATCGACAGTCTGCACAACGGTACCGACGAAGTGACCCGCTTGCTGGACAGCAGCAAGAGCCTGACCGAACAGAGTGTGGAGCTGAGCCGCAGGGCCGGGCACGCACTGAGCCAGATCACCGATACGGTGTCGAGCATTCAGGGCATGAACCAGCAGATCGCCACCGCCAGTGAAGAGCAGAGCGTGGTGGCCGAGCAGATCAACCGAAGTGTGATCAATGTGCGGGATGTTTCGGATCAGACCAGCGCCGCCAGTGAGCAGACGGCAGCCTCGAGTGGAGAACTGGAGCATCTGGGGCAGCAATTGCGGGGGATGGTGGGGCGGTTCAGCCTCTGATTTCGCCTCGCCCTCTTCGCGGGCAAGCCCGCTCACACAGGTACATCACCCCTATCAAGGCAGTGGTGGACATGCAGGAGCGAGCTTGCCCGCGAAGAAGCCAGCGCGGTTACAGCACCTGGCGCAGGAATGCCTGCGCACGCGGGTCTTTCGGTGCAGCGAAGAACGCGGCCGGGGCCGAATCTTCCAGCAGTTTGCCGTGGTCGAAGAACAGCACGCGGTCAGCCACTTCGCGGGCGAAGCCCATTTCGTGGGTGACACAAACCATGGTCATGCCTTCCTGGGCCAGGGTCTTCATCACGTCCAGCACCTCACCGACCATTTCCGGGTCGAGCGCCGAGGTAGGCTCGTCGAACAGCATCACTTTCGGGTCCATCGCCAGGGCCCGGGCAATCGCGACCCGCTGCTGCTGGCCGCCAGAAAGCCGGGACGGGAATTCGTTGGCCTTCTGCGCGATACCGACCTTTTCCAGCAGCGCCCGGGCCTTGGCCTCGCGGTCAGCCTTGTTGCGCTTGCGCACCACCTTCTGCGCCAGGCACAGGTTTTCCAGCACAGTCATGTGCGGGAACAGGTTGAAGTGCTGGAACACCATGCCGACTTCGCGGCGGTAGGCATTGATGTCGGTCTTGGGGTCGGCCAGTTGCAGGCCATCGATGGCCACATGGCCTTGGTCGAAATGCTCCAGGCCGTTGAGGCAGCGCAGGAACGTCGACTTGCCAGACCCCGACGGGCCGAGCACGACCACCACTTCGCCCTTGGCGACCTGAGTGGTGACGTTATCCACAGCCCTTACTACCTGGCCACGGGTGTCGAAGACTTTCAGCAGGTCACGGACTTCAATCACTTTGCGCAAGCCTCCGCTCGAGCCGGCTGGCGATGTGCGACAGCGGCAGGTTGATCAGCAGGTACAGGCCTGCCACGCAGAACCAGATCTCGAAGGTAGAGAACGAGGTGGTGATGGCCTCACGGCCACTCTTGGTCAGCTCGGTGATGGCGATCACCGACACCAGCGAGGTGTCCTTGACCAGGCTGATGAACTGGCCGGCCAGGGGCGGAAGCACGCGCTTGAACGCCTGCGGCAAGATCACATGGCGCATCGACTGGCCAGCGTTCAGGCCCAGCGACCGGGCAGCCTCGTTCTGGCCCTTGGCGATCGACTGCACGCCTGCACGGACGATTTCGGCCACGTAAGCACCAGTAAACAATGCCAGCGCCGCTACCCCGGCAAACTCGCGGGACAGGTTGAGCACGGTGCCGATGAAGAAGTAGAAGATGAAGATCTGCACCAGCAGCGGCGTGCCGCGCACCAGCTCGACATAGACGGTCGACAGGTCGCGCAGGGTCGGGTTGTTCGACAACCGGCACAATCCGGCGAACAGGCCGATCACCAGGCCCAGCGCCCCGGACACCACCGAGATCCACAAGGTGGTCCACAGGCCCCATGCCAGCGGGCCAGCGGCCCAGTGGCGGGTTACCCCAATCTGGTCGCCTTCGGCAACATCGTCGCCGCGGCTCAGTTGCAGGCTGTCCTTGGCCACATCGAGCACTTGCTCGGCACCACTTTCGTCCTTCAGCGTGACGCGGGCGTTGTCACCGGAGATGACGATTTCCTGCACAGTGCCGTAGCCGGCAGCGCGTTGTGTTTCCTCGGCCTTGTAGGCGAAGTACTGCGGTACGCGGTTCCAGCGCCACTCGTAGGAAATCATCGAGGTGGCCATGTAAAGGCTGAGCGCCAGGCCTACCAGGACCAGGGCAGTCAACCCATGCCAAGGCCACTGGGCTTTCTTGTGTTTGATCACGTGGGGTACTTCCGTAAATGCGAACGCGCAGGGTTTGCCTGCGCGTCGGGGTCATAAAGCCGGGCTTGTGGCCTGAGCCTTATTCCATTTCCTTCAGCCAGTCCTTGTTCTTGAACCACTTATCGTGAATACGATCGTAGGTCCCGTCGTGCTTGATCTGGTGCAGGAAGTTGTTGATGAAGTTGATGCTGTCGTAGTCGCCTTTCTTCAGGCCGAAGGCCAGCGGCTCGTAGGTGAAGGGTTCTTCGAGGAACAGCAGCTTGCCGGCGCCGGCTTTCTCTACCGCCACCACGTTGTAAGGCGCGTCATAGACAAAGGCGTCGGCCTTGCCATTGACCACGTCCATCACCGCTTCCTGCTCGTTGTCGTAACCGTGGTACTTGGCTTTGCTGATCAGCTTCTTGGACACCATTTCGCCGGTGGTGCCAAGCTTGGAGGTCAGGCGGTACTTCTCGTTGTTCAGGTCCTTGTACGACTTGATCTCGCCAGCCAGCTCCTTGCGGATCAGCAGGGTCTGGCCAACCACGATGAAGGGTTCGCTGAAGTTCAGGCGCAGGTTGCGCTCCTGGGTCAGGGTCATGCCGCTGCCGATCATGTCGAACTTGTCGGTCAGCAAGGCCGGGATGATGCCGTCATAGGCGGTGGACACTGCCTCGAACTTCACGCCCATGGACTTGGCCATGGCTTTGAGGATATCGACTTCGAAGCCGATGATCTCGCCACGTTTGTTGGTCATCTGGAACGGCATGTAGGTTGGGTCCATGCCCACCCGCAAGGTGCCGCGCTTGACCGCGTCATCGATGGCGCCCGCCTGGGCCGCGGTCACGGCGACCAGGGCGGTCACACCGACCAGCAGTCGCGAAAGGTATTTCTTGATCATCACCAAGTCCCCTAGCAAGAAAAGTAGCGAATCTTATTGTGTTGGCACGGCCGTACTGGCCGAAGCGTCGTATCGGAGAAGGATGCTAACGCATGGCGGCCCGAGGACCTAGAGCCGCGGGGGGACTTTGTTGGCCAAAATGAGGGGGCTAGGCCAAAAAGCTTCGCGGGTGAACCCGCTCCTACAAGGGAATGTGTATCCCTGGCAGGAGCGGGTTCACCCGCGAACAGGCCCTATCAGGCGCCGACGAGTGCCGGTTGGCCTGCGTTTTCCGGGTGCAACGGCAACAGCGGCGAATGCGGGTCATTGTTGATCGACGCACGCCACACATCGATCCAGGCCGCATTGTGCTCGGCCCACACCTGCTCGTGCAGGCGGCTCAGTGCCACCGGGTCGCTGAGCAGTGCCAGGCGAGTATTGAGGTCCAGGCCTTTTGGCCCGACTTCAATTGCCTTGGCAACGCGCTCGGCACGCAACGCTTCGATCGGTGCCGCCTGGCCATGGCGGGCAGTGGCCATGGCGCAGGCCAGGGCGTTCTGCCGCGGGTCGACCACGGCCCGCACGAAACCATCATGCAAGGCATGCCAGCGGTTTTCGTGGGTGTACTGGTCGGTAGCCAACAGCTCTTGTGGGGTGGCGTATTCCTCTGGGATGAGGAACAGCTTCTCGTCCTTGGCCGCCAGGCCCAGGCGGGTGCGGCTGGAAATCACCGATACCGGGATCGACAGCACCAGCGAACCGACGATAGGCGCCAGCCACCACAGGAAGCTCGGGTTCAACCACGCCACCAGTGCGGCCCAGGCAACGCCCAGCAGCGTCTGCGGGCCATGCCGGCGCACGGCTTCGCCCCACGGCGTGGAGTCGTCGTCACGCTGCGGCGAGTTCCAGGTCGCAGCCCAGCCGAGGAACGCGGCCAGCACGAAGCGGGTGTGGAAGATCATGCGTACCGGTGCCAGCAACATGGAGAACAGCATCTCCATCAGCATCGACAAGGTGACCTTGACGCGTCCACCGTACTCGACGGCGCCCTTGGCCCAGATCAGGATGACGCTAAGCAGCTTGGGCAGGAACAGCAGCACAATGGTGGTGGAGAACAGCGCCACAGCCTTCTCCGGGTGCCACTGCGGCCACAGCGGGTAAAGCTGGTACGGCTCGATGAAATACTGCGGCTCCATCAGCGTGTTGGTCGCCAGCAGCGCGGTCGACAGCACCAGGAACAGGAACCACAGCGGCGCCGACAGGTAAGACATCACCCCGGTGAGAAACACCGCACGGTGAACCGGGTGCATGCCCTTGACCAGGAACAGGCGGAAGTTCATCAGGTTGCCGTGGCACCAGCGGCGGTCGCGCTTGAGCTCGTCGAGCAGGTTTGGCGGCAGTTCTTCGTAGCTGCCCGGCAAGTCGTAGGCAATCCACACACCCCAGCCGGCACGGCGCATCAGCGCGGCTTCGACGAAGTCGTGGGAAAGGATGGCACCGGCGAACGCGCCCTTGCCCGGCAACGGCGCCAGGGCGCAGTGCTCGATGAACGGCTTCATGCGGATGATCGCGTTGTGGCCCCAGTAGTGCGACTCACCCAACTGCCAGAAGTGCAGACCGGCAGTGAACAGTGGGCCGTACACGCGGGTAGCGAACTGTTGCATGCGTGCATACAGGGTATCCATGCCCGAGGCTTTCGGCCCGGTCTGGATGATGCCGGCGTCCGGGTTGGCCTCCATCAGGCGCACCAGGCTGCTCAGGCACTCGCCACTCATGACGCTGTCGGCATCGAGCACAACCATGTACTTGTACTCGCCACCCCAGCGACGGCAGAAGTCGTCGAGGTTGCCGCTCTTGCGCTTCACACGGCGCCGACGGCGGCGGTAGAAGATGCGGCCAAAGCCTTTGGTTTCGCGGCACACATCCAGCCAGGCCTGTTGCTCGGCCACGGCAATGTCGGTGTCGTTGGTGTCGCTGAGCACAAAGAAGTCGAACCGGTCGAGGTTGCCGCTGGCAGCCACCGACTCGAACGTTGCGCGCAGGCCGGCGAACACCCGCGGCACGTCTTCGTTGCAAATTGGCATCACCAGCGCGGTACGCGCCTCGGGCGCGATCGGCTCGTTGCCTGCGCTGCTACCGGAAATCTTGTATTTGTCACGCCCGGTGAGCAGCTCGAGGAAGCCCATCAGCGCGGTCCAGAAGCCCGCCGACACCCAGCAGAACAGGATGCCGAAGAGGATCAGGATGGAAGTTTGCAGGGCATACGGCCACACCTGCACCACCGTGTCCCACAGCGGCTGGTTGACGATTTCGTCAAAGTCCACGAACGACCAGCCCTGGTACGGCAGGATGCCTTTCATGTACCAGCCAGCGACGATGGTCTGGCCGATCATGAGCGTCAGCAGGATGTAACGGCGGATCGAGCCAACCGTGCGCCAGCGGGCCGGCGGCAGCTCGCGCTTGGGCGGCTGCGGGGCGTTGGGGCGGCCGGTCATGCGTCGCCACATGCGGATCAGCACATTGGTGCGCCATGGCTCGGGCACGACCTTGGTGCGCTTGATCGGTGGGGCGATCTTCAGGCACAGGCGACCGCTGCCGTCGACGCCGAGCATTTCGGCGTCTTCCAGCTCGGCGGCGCTGCCCACGGTCAGGCGCGGGCCCACCGAGGCCTGCACGGCCTCGGCAGAGCTGGCGGCCGGGTTGGCCGCCAAGCGTTGGTGTAGCTCACTGAACGAGGTGCAGCTGGCAAGTTCAGCCCGCTGCTCGTCGCTCAGGGGTAGGTGGGCCAGGTACTCGCCAAGCGATTCCGGCCTTGCGCTTGAGTTACTCATCGGCAGGCAACTGATAGCTCCAGGTCTCGGTCAGCACCTTCTCGGTGGTGGCCGGGGCCCCGTTGGTGGGCGCCGCATCGGCGGCAGGTTGTTCGGCCTTGGCAGATTGCTCAGCCTTGACAGCTTTCTCGGCCTTGGCATGCTTGGCTGCGGCTTTGTCCTGCTTGGCGTCCTGGGCAGGCTTGGCGGGCTCGACCGGTACATCACGCACCAGTGCGGCGCGCATTTCGGTCGACTTGTTGGCTTCCTTGACCTTCAGGCGCAGGGTCAGGCGCCAGCCCTTGGTCTCAGGGTTATAGCGCAGATTGTTCTCGACCACCTCGGCGTTGTCGCCCACGCTGATCTGGCTGCGCACGGCGGTGTCTTCCGGCAGGGCCGCAAGCGCCGGGCCGGCGAAGTCGACCAGGAATGCCACGCTGCCATCTGGCTGGCGGATCAGGTTGGACTGCTTGACGTCACCCGTGGAACGCAGGGTCTGCTTGACCGAGCCCAGGTCAGGGGCCTGGAACTTCGGCTCGTCGATGGTCCAGTGCAGGCGGTAGGCGTACTCGAACGGCTTACCTGGCTCAGGCAGTTTCTCCGGGCTCCAGAAGGCCACGATATTGTCGTTGGTCTCGTCGGCGGTCGGGATTTCGACCAGGTCGACGCTACCCTTGCCCCAGTCACTCTTCGGCTCGATCCAGGCGCTTGGGCGCTTCTGGTAGTTGTCGTCGAGGTCTTCGTAGTCGCTGAAAGCACGCTGACGCTGCATCAGGCCGAAACCACGCGGGTTCTCGACGCTGAAGTTACTTACAGCCAGGTGTTTCGGGTTGTTCAGCGGGCGCCACAGCCACTCGCCGTTGCCGGCATGGATCGACAGGCCTTCGGAGTCGTGCAGGGCCGGGCGGTAGTTGAGCACCTTGGACGGCTGGTTGGGGCCGAACAGGTACATGCTGGTCAGCGGCGCAATGCCCAGGCGGCTGACATGGTCACGCAGGAACACGCGGGACTGCACGTCGACCACGGTGTCGTTGCCTGGACGCAGGGTCAGCTTGTAGGCGCCGGTAGAGCGCGGCGAATCCAGCAGCGCGTAGATCACCAGGTGCTTGTCGGCTGGCTTGGGCTTTTCAACCCAGAACTCGGTGAAGCGCGGGAATTCTTCGCCCGACGGCAGGGCGGTGTCGATGGCCAGGCCACGGGCAGACAGGCCGTACACGTGGCCCTTGCCGACTACGCGGAAATAGCTGGCGCCAAGCAGGGTCATGATCTCGTCCTGCTTGTCGGCCTTGTTGATCGGGTACAGCACGCGGAAACCGGCATAACCGAGGTTTTTGGTGGTTTCCGGGTCGTGCGGCACGTCACCGAACTCGAAGCGGTCCGGGTCGTACTTGATTTCCTCGACCTTGGTGGCGGTGACCTCGTTGATTTTCACCGGGGTGTCGAAGTGCATGCCCTGATGATAGAACGACAGTTTGAACGGGGTCTTGTCCTTGGCCCACTCGGCCTTTTCCTGCAGGAAACGGATTTTCTGGTAGTCCGCGAACTTCATGTCGCGGAACACGGCCGGCAGGTTGCTTTTGGGCGCGTCGTACTTCTGGCCGGCCAGATCCTTTGCCTTGGCAGCAACATCGTCAAGATTGAATGCCCACAGCTGGCCCGCGCTCATCAGGCCGACCAGAGCCACACTGGCCATCAGCGCCTTGCGTAGCCCGACGCTGGGGATTCTTGATGCTTTTTGGGGACTAACAATCACGAGCAACCCTCGCCGAAAACAGATCATGAAACCAACGGCCAGCGACAAATGCCGGGTTGGCGAGCACTGTTCGGACCCCGCGAGGGCGTAATGATTCCCCAAACGGATCCAGACAATGCTCGAGTCAGAGTGAAACGGACCTACGAACGCAGGTCCATGCAGCGCGCGATTATCCAGCAGGTTGCGTGACAACGCATCAGGCTGGAGCAACTATTTATCGTACAAAACCCCTTGTTTTCCTGTGAACAAAGGGTTTTTTGACCTCATATTTGTAACATAAATGTTACCGGGCCATCATTGACCAGGTGCACCTGCATATCTGCACCAAAACGGCCGCTGGCTACGTCGGCGTACTGTGCTTTTGCCTGTTGCAAAAGATAGTCGAACAACTCGGCGCCGAGGGCCGGTGGCGCTGCGGTCGAGAAGCTTGGGCGCATGCCGTTGCGGGTGTCGGCCGCCAAGGTGAACTGTGACACCAGTAGCAGGCCACCCCCGACATCCTTGAGCGACAGGTTCATCTTGCCCTGCTCGTCACTGAACACACGGTAGTTCAGCAGCTTGTGCAACAGCTTATCGGCCTGTTCACGGGAATCTTCAGGCTCGACCGCGACCAGCACCAGCAACCCTTGGTCGATGGCGCCGACCACCTCCCCCGCCACTTCAACCCGCGCACCGCGCACGCGCTGCAGCAGGCCCCTCATGCTTCTTCCAGGGGCAGGTCGAGCAGGCGCCGGGCCATCTGGTCGGCGGCACGCACCAAGGCATCGGTGATGCCAGGCTCGGAAGCCGCGTGACCGGCGTCACGGATCACTTTCAACTCACTGTTCGGCCAGGCCTGGTGCAACGCCCAGGCGTTGTCCAAGGGGCAGATCACATCGTAGCGCCCATGCACGATCACCGCCGGCAGGTGGGCGATTTTGGGCAGATCGCGGATCAGCTGGTCCGGTTCGAGGAAGGCGTTGTTCATGAAGTAGTGGCATTCGATGCGGGCGATCGACAGCGCCCGCTGCGGTTCGGAAAAGCGGTCGACCACCAGCGGGTTGGGGCGCAGGGTGGCGGTACGGCCTTCCCAGGTGGACCACGCCTTGGCGGCGTGCATCTGGGCGATCTGGTCGTTACCGGTCAGGCGTTTGTGGAAGGCCCTGACCAGATCGCCGCGTTCCTCCGGTGGAATCGGTGCGATGTAGTCCTGCCAGTAGTCGGGGAACAGGCGGCTGGCGCCTTCCTGATAGAACCACTCGATTTCCTGCGGCCGGCACAGGAAGATGCCGCGCAGGATAAGGCCGTGCACGCGTTCTGGGTGAGCCTGAGCGTAGGCCAGGGCCAGGGTCGAGCCCCAAGAGCCACCAAACAGCACCCACTTGTCTATGCCAAGGTGTTCGCGAATGCGCTCCAGGTCTTCGACCAGGTGCCAGGTGGTGTTGTTCTCCAGGCTCGCATGGGGCGTGGAGCGGCCACAGCCGCGCTGGTCGAAGGTGATGATGCGGTACAGGTTGGGATCAAAGTAGCAGCGGCTCTGGGCGTCGCAGCCAGCGCCAGGGCCTCCGTGGATGAACACCACGGGCAGACCTTCCGGCGAGCCGCTTTCGTCGACATAAAGCACATGCGGCGCTTCCACGGCCAGATCGTGCCTGGCGTAGGGTTTGATCTGCGGGTAGAGGGTCTGCATTGCGCACTCCGTGTGAGGATTATTCGGCCGTGGGCCATCATAAACCTGAATTGCGCTTTCAGCACCGTCCTTGCTGACGCGTTCGAACGGCGCGAATTGACCCTTGCGCAGATTTCCGGCAACTGCCTCCCACGGTGCCTGGCGACGCCGATAGCGTCGCCGCCTCCACTCAACGCTTGTAACGCGCGTCGCCCCAGGCCAGCAGCGCTTGCAGAAGCTGCCTCAATACCGCTTGCGTCGGTTGCGCCAAGTCTTCCCGGTAGGCAAACGGCTCGACTTCCTCCATATAGGTGCTTTGCGCCAGCTCCAGTTGCACAGCATGGATATGGTTGGCCGGGTCGCCATAATGCCGGGTGATGTGACCGCCTTTGAACCGACCATTAAGCACATGGCTGTAACCTTGCACCTCGGCGCACACACCCTGCAGCCGCTCAGCCAGTGCCGGATCGCAACTGGCGCCGTTGAAAGTACCCAGGTTGAAGTCCGGTAGCTTGCCGTCGAACAGGTGCGGGATCAGCGAACGGATCGAATGGGCATCCCACAGCAGCGCATAGCCAAACTGCTCACGCAAGCGGTCCAGTTCACGACGAATGGTCGCGTGATAAGGGCGCCAGATTTGCTCCAGATAGCGTTTGCGCTCTTCGCCAGACGGCGCCAGCCCGTCTTTGAAGAGAGGTTCGCCGCCGAACAACGTCGCCGGGTACAAGCCCGTGGTGGCGCCGGCGTACAGCGGCTTGTCGTCGTCCGGACGGTTCAGGTCGATGACGAAGCGTGAGTACTCTGCGGCCACCACGCTGGCACCCAAGTCACGGGCAAAGTCGTACAACTGCGGGATGTGCCAGTCGGTGTCCGGCAAGCTTTGCGCCTGGTCGACCAGGCCGTCGCGCACGGCGTCGGTCAGACGCAAGCCAGCGTGCGGCATGCTGATCAGCAGCGGCAGGCGACCTTGGTGAAAACTCAATACCTTGTCCATCGTGCCTCGCTCAGTTGGAGATTTCGTGGCCCATGCGCACTACGCGCTTGGGCAGGTCGCCACCCAGCCAGTAGGCCAGGTCGGCGGGGCGTTCGATTTGCCAGGCAACGAAGTCGGCCACCTTGCCCACTTGCAGCGAGCCGTGACTGTCACCCAGGCCCAGCGCCGTGGCGGCGTGCACCGTAACGCCTGCCAGGGCCTCTTCCGGTGTCATGCGGAAGCAGGTGCAGCCCATGTTCAGCATCAACCGCAGCGACAAGCCTGGCGAGGTGCCGGGGTTGAGGTCGCTGGCCAGGGCAATCTTTACCCCGTGGCGGCGCAATGCATCCATTGGCGGCAGCTGGGTTTCACGCAGGAAGTAGAAAGCACCCGGTAACAGCACGGCAACCGTGCCGGCGTTTGCCATGGCCACGGCGTCTTCCTCTGTCATGAACTCCAGGTGGTCAGCCGACAGTGCCTGGTAACGCGCGGCAAGGCTTGAGCCGTGCAACGATGACAGCTGTTCGGCATGCAGCTTGACCGGCAGGCCCAGTTCGCGCGCCTTGATGAACAGCCGCTCGACCTGGGCCGGCGAGAACGCGAGGTGTTCGCAGAAGGCATCCACCGCATCCACCAGGCCTTCGCCGGCCAGGGCCGGCAACATCTCGTCACTGATGTGCGCGATGTAGTCGTCGGCCCGACCCGCGTACTCCGGGGGCAAAGCGTGCGCTGCCAGGCACGTGGCACGCACCGTCAGCGGCAGCTCGTCGGCCAGGCGCCGGGCCACTCGCAGCATCTTGCGCTCATTGGCCAAGTCCAGGCCGTAGCCGGACTTGACCTCGAGGGTGGTCACGCCATCGCGCATCAGTGCCTGAACGCGCTGGCGAGCACTGGCGAACAGCTCGTCTTCGCTGGCCGCCCGGGTAGCCCGCACGGTACTCGCGATACCCCCGCCCTGCGCGGCGATTTCGGCATAGCTCACGCCCTGCAGGCGCTGCTCGAACTCGCCGCTGCGGTTGCCACCGAACACCGCATGGGTGTGGCAGTCGATCAGGCCGGGGGTGACCCAGGCACCCCCCAGGTCAACCGTGCGGTCAGCTTCGACCGGTGCCAGCTCGGCGCATGGGCCTATCCACTCGATCAGCCCGGCGCTGGTGACGATCGCCGCGTCCTCGATGGCCGAGTAACGGCCATCGGCCATGGTTGCAACATGGCAATGCTGCCAGAGGGTTCTCATGCACAATCTCCTTTGCTAGCGGTGCAGCTCGGCCGGCTCCGCTACCGGCTGGCCCTGCCCTGCGCGCGGCTTGCACCACAGCAGGTAGGACGCCACCAGGAACACCACCCAGATCACGCCGACGATCAATGCCGCCTGGGTGTCCGGGAAGTAACCGAGCACGCCAAAGATGAACACCATGAACGCAATGGCCATGGCCGGGCCGTATGGCCAGAACGGTACCGGGAACTTGAGCTGGGCCACTTGCTCGCGGCTCATGCTGCGGCGCATGGCTACCTGGGTGAGCAGGATCATCAGCCACACCCACACCGTGGCGAAGGTGGCGATCGAGGCAATCAGCAGGAACACATTTTCCGGGATCAGGTAGTTGAGCAATACGCCGATCAGCAGCGCAGCCCCCATCACCACGACGGTCATCCACGGTACGCCATGTTTCGACAACTTGCTGAAGCCGCGCGGGGCGTGGCCTTGCTGGGCCAGGCCATACATCATGCGGCCAGCGCCAAAGATGTCGCTGTTGATGGCAGAGATGGCAGCGGAAATCACCACGACGTTCAGCACGGCAGCGGCAGAACCAATGCCCAGGTTGCTGAAGATCTGCACGAACGGGCTGCCCTGGCTACCGATCTGCGGCCATGGGTACAGGCACATCAGCACGAACAGGGTGAGCACGTAGAACAGCAGGATACGCAGTGGCACCGCGTTGATCGCTTTGGGAATGACGCGCTGCGGGTCTTTTGCCTCACCGGCGGTGACGCCGATGATCTCGATACCGCCGAAGGCGAACATCACCACGGCAAACGACGCAATCAAGCCCCCCACGCCGTTAGGCATGAAGCCGCCGTGGTCGAACAGGTTGCTCATGCCTACGGCATGCCCGGTACCCACCTGGCTGAAACCGAAGGCCATGATGCCGAGGCCGGCCAGGATCATCGCCACGATGGCGCCGACCTTGAGCAGCGACAGCCAGAATTCCATTTCGCCGAATACCTTGACGTTGCACAGGTTGAGGCCGCCGATCAGGAAAACGATGCCCAGCACCCAGATCCAGCGGGCTACCTCCGGGAACCAGAAGCCCATGTAGATACCGAACGCGGTGACGTCGGCGATGGCGACGATGACCATCTCGAAAGCGTAGGTCCAGCCAAGGATGAAACCGGCCATTGGGCCGAGGTAGGTCGTGGCGTAGTGGCCGAAGGAGCCGGCCACCGGGTTGTGCACGGCCATTTCGCCAAGGGCGCGCATGACCATGAATACGGCGGCGCCGCCGATCAGGTAGGCCAGCAGCACGGCCGGGCCTGCCATCTGGATGGCCGAGGCAGAACCGTAGAACAGGCCGGTGCCGATGGCGGAGCCGAGGGCCATGAAACGGATGTGGCGGGCACTTAGCCCGCGCTTGAGACCTTGAGCTTGTTGCATGTCACGTCCTTGAATTGTTTTTGTGGTCGTGAGATTGAGCGGCTGCTGCGCAGCCCCTTCGCGGGCAAGCCCGCTCCTACATGGATAGCGTTTGCAGATCGCAATCTGTGTAGGAGCGGGCTTGACCGCGAAGGGCCGCCAAGCGGCCCCAAGGGGCATTACAGGCTTGGCAGCACACCCGCCGGCAGCAAGCCGGTCAGACTACCCTTGGCCAACAGGTCCACGGCCTTTTCGATATCCGGCGCGAAGAAACGGTCACGGTCGTAATGCGGCACCTCGCTGCGCAGCGCCTGGCGCGCCTGCTCCAGCTTGGCCGAAGTCTTCAGGCCTTTGCGCAGGTCCAGGCCCTGGCACGCGCCCAGCCATTCGATGGCCAGCACGCCACGGGTGTTTTCGGCCATTTCCCACAGGCGCTTGCCGGCAGCCGGGGCCATCGACACGTGGTCTTCCTGGTTGGCCGAAGTTGGCAGGCTGTCGACACTGTGCGGGTGCGACAAAGCCTTGTTCTCGCTGGCAAGGGCGGCAGCGGTGACCTGGGCGATCATGAAGCCAGAGTTGACCCCGCCGTTTTCCACCAGGAACGGCGGCAATTGGGACATGTGCTTGTCCATCATCAGCGAGATGCGGCGCTCGCTGAGCGAACCGATTTCGGCGATGGCCAGGGCCAGGTTGTCGGCGGCCATGGCCACCGGTTCGGCGTGGAAGTTGCCGCCGGAGATCACATCACCTTCGGCAGCGAACACCAGCGGGTTGTCCGACACGGCGTTGGCTTCGATGCCCAGTACCTCGGCGGCCTGGCGCAGCTGGGTCAGGCAGGCACCCATGACCTGCGGCTGGCAGCGCAGCGAGTACGGGTCCTGGACCTTGTCGCAGTTCTTGTGCGACAGCGACACTTCGCTGGAGTCGCCCAGCAGGTCGCGGAAGCAGGCGGCGGTGTCGATCTGGCCGCGCTGGCCACGCACTTCGTGGATACGCGCATCGAACGGCGAACGCGAGCCCAGCGCAGCTTCGACGCTCAGGCCACCGCAGGCGATGGCAGCGGCATACAGGTCTTCGCCCTGGAACAGGCCACGCAAGGCATAGGCGGTGGAGGCCTGGGTACCGTTGAGCAGGGCCAGGCCCTCTTTGGCGGCCAGGGTCAGCGGCTCGAGGCCGGCAATCGCCAAGGCCTCGGTGGCCGGCAGCCACTGGCCCTTGTAGCGTGCCTTGCCTTCACCCAGCAGCACCAGCGACATATGCGCAAGCGGCGCAAGGTCACCGGATGCGCCGACCGAGCCTTTCAGCGGGATGTGCGGGTAGACTTCGGCGTTGACCAGGGCAATCAGCGCGTCGATGACTTTGCGGCGGATGCCGGAGAAGCCACGGCTGAGGCTGTTGATCTTCAGCACCATGATCAACCGCACCAAGTCGTCATCCAGCGGCGCGCCGATACCGGCAGCGTGGGACAGCACCAGCGAACGCTGCAGGTTCTCCAGGTCATGGCTGGCGATGCGGGTCGAGGCCAGCAGGCCGAAACCGGTGTTGATGCCGTAGGCAGTACGGTCTTCGGCAATGATCTGCTCGACACAGGCGACGCTGGCGTCGATGGCCGGTGCGGCGCTGGCATCCAGTTGCAGGCGCACAGGCGCGGCATGGATCGCGCGCAGCTGGGCCAGGGTCAGGGTGCCAGGCTTGAGGGTGAGTTCGGTCACGTTACTACTCCAAATCGCGTGGAGCCGCAGGCCCGCTTGTGGGTGCCTGCGCGCTCCTTCTTGTTGTTCAGTATCACCCCTTGCAGGGTGCGATCCAAAGCGTGGTGATCAGCCGGTGATCATCGGCAGGTCCAGGCCCTGCTCCTTGGCGCAGTCGATGGCGATGTCATAACCGGCATCGGCGTGACGCATGACGCCAGTCCCTGGGTCGTTGGTCAGTACCCGGGCGATGCGCTCGGCGGCCTCATCGGTACCGTCGCAGACGATGACCATGCCCGAGTGCTGCGAGAAGCCCATGCCCACGCCACCGCCATGGTGCAGCGATACCCAGGTGGCGCCGCCTGCGGTGTTCAGCAGGGCGTTGAGCAGCGGCCAGTCGGAAACAGCGTCCGAACCATCACGCATGGCCTCGGTTTCGCGGTTCGGGCTGGATACCGAGCCGGAGTCGAGGTGGTCACGGCCGATCACCACCGGTGCCGACAGCTCGCCGCTGCGGACCATTTCGTTGAAAGCCAGGCCCAGCTTGGCGCGAAGGCCCAGCCCTACCCAGCAGATACGTGCCGGCAGGCCCTGGAAGCTGATGCGCTCGCGGGCCATGTCCAGCCAGCGGTGCAGGTGGGCGTCGTCGGGGATCAGTTCCTTGACCTTGGCGTCGGTCTTGTAGATGTCCTCGGCTTCACCGGACAGCGCCGCCCAGCGGAACGGGCCGACCCCGCGGCAGAACAGTGGGCGGATGTAGGCCGGGACGAAGCCTGGGAAGTCGAAGGCATTGGCCACGCCCTCTTCCTTGGCCATCTGGCGGATGTTGTTGCCGTAGTCGAAGGTCGGGATGCCCTGCTTCTGGAAGTCCAGCATGGCCTGCACGTGCACGGCCATCGACTGCTTGGCAGCCTTGACCACTGCAGCCGGTTCGGTCTGCGCACGGTCGCGGTACTGTTCCCAGGTCCAGCCGGCAGGCAGGTAGCCGTTCAGTGGGTCGTGGGCGCTGGTCTGGTCGGTGACCATGTCCGGGCGCACGCCACGTTTGACCAGCTCTGGGAGGATTTCGGCGGCGTTGCCATGCAGGGCGATGGAGATGGCCTTGCCTTCGGCGGTGTACTTGGCGATGCGTGCCAGAGCGTCGTCGAGGTCAGTGGCCTGCTCGTCGACGTAGCGGGTTTCCAGGCGGAAGTCGATACGGCTCTGCTGGCATTCGATGTTCAGCGAGCAAGCACCGGCCAGGGTCGCGGCCAGTGGCTGGGCGCCGCCCATGCCGCCCAGGCCAGCGGTGAGTACCCACTTGCCTTTCAGGCTGCCGCCGTAGTGCTGGCGACCGGCTTCGACGAAGGTTTCATAGGTGCCCTGGACGATGCCCTGGCTGCCGATGTAGATCCAGCTGCCGGCGGTCATCTGGCCGTACATGGCCAGGCCTTTGGCGTCCAGTTCGTTGAAGTGTTCCCAATTGGCCCAGTGTGGCACCAGGTTGGAGTTGGCGATCAGCACGCGCGGTGCGTTGCTGTGGGTCTTGAACACACCGACCGGCTTGCCCGACTGCACCAGCAGGGTTTCGTCGTCTTCCAGGCGGGTCAGGGTTTCGACGATCTTGTCGTAGCAGGCCCAGTTGCGCGCGGCGCGGCCGATACCGCCGTATACCACCAGCTCTTTCGGGTTTTCCGCGACCTGTGGATCGAGGTTGTTCATCAGCATGCGCAGTGGCGCTTCGGTCAGCCAGCTTTTGGCGGTCAGCTTGTTGCCACGTGGGGCACGGATTTCAACGTCACGGTATTTGTTGTTGTCGGTCACGGGAAAGGTCCTCTGCGGTCGTCCGCGGGCGGGTATGTCGTGGTCAATATACAAACACACCTTTACTTGTATGTACAAGCATGGACAACCAAAATAATTGGACCTTGCCGTTCCTGGCTTGACTTCTTGGGGGGGGGGTGAAGCGAGCGCCGGTCCGGCTTGAGTTCTGCGGCGGTGCGTAGATCGAGCGCCGGTCCGGCTTAAGTTCTGC